>DATHNE010000299.1:0-11462 GCA_035486355.1 Acetobacteraceae bacterium | reverse complement strand
TATACATGGCGAAGCTTACGCACATCCAGTGGAAACGTACAAGTCCCAAATATGATATTACATGGCTACGATTTGGACGAAATTAGCCGGCATCGCGAGTCCTTTCAACAACTTCACCGCAAAAGCGACGGGAAGCTCGGATTAGCTAGCGACAAGAGCCGTGATGATCTTTCTTGGCGCCCAGAAACGGCCCCTGCCCTGTTTTCCGGCCGGCCCTATGTCCGATAATTGGAGTTGTCGTTATGTCCGATAATCCCCCGACCAGCAGGATGACGAACTCGCGCAGCCGCGGCGGAAAGCTGGAGTTGAACCGCAGCACCAGACCCAGCGCCGACCACGCCTCTGCCAGCTCCGGCCGGTGCATCGCCGCCGCCAGCGGCCTCACCGGCGGCGACCGTCGCGGTCCGGACAGCATCGCGTCGTATACGCGGCGCTGCGCCTCCGTCATGCTGTCGTCGGATACCAACGGGATGCGGGGCGTGCGTTTCCTCCTTCTGCGCCGGGCCTGTCACCAGGACGCGATGGCATGACGCCGATGGACATCGCGCTGGACGAAGCGCGCGCCGCTTGCGAACGCGGCGAGGTCCCTGTCGGCGCCGTGGTGGTCGATCCGGCCGGCGCGATCCTGGCACGCGCCGGCAATGAGGTCGAAGCCCGCCACGACGCGAGCGCGCATGCCGAGCTGCTGGCACTGCGCGCCGCCGCCAGCGCGCGCGGCACCGCACGCCTGCCGGACTGCGACCTGGTGGTGACGCTCGAGCCATGCCCGATGTGCGCGCAGGCGATCAGCTTCTTCCGCATCCGCCGCCTGGTGTTCGGCGCCTACGATCCGAAAGGCGGCGGTGTGGAACATGGCGCTCGCGTGTTCGACGCACCGTCATGCCATCACCGACCTGAGGTCGTCGGCGGCGTGCGCGAGGCTGACGCCGCAACGGCCCTGCGCGACTTCTTTGCCGCGCGACGATGAACGCGGCCGCGGGCAACATCAGATAGGTCGGACCACCACCTATCCGGCCAGCGCGCGGTAGCCGATATCCTTGCGGCAGAAACCCTCCGGCCAGTCGATCGCCGCGACACCAGCATAGGCCGCATCGCGCGCGGCGACCAGCGTCGGTCCCGCGGCGCACACGGTCAGCACACGGCCGCCCGCCGCGCGCACATGCCCCTCGGCATCCGCTTCGGTCCCGGCATGAAACACCGTCACGCCCGGCGTCGCGCCGGCACGCTCCAGCCCGCGAATTGCGCTGCCGCGCTCCGGCGCCTCGGGATAGCCCCGCGCCGCCATCACCACCGCGATCGATGCCGTATCATTCCACCTCAGATCAAAGTTCGCCAGCTCCCCATCCTGCGCGGCGAGCAGCGCCGGCAGCAGGTCGGACTTCAGCCGCAACAACAACGCCTGGCATTCCGGATCACCAAAGCGCACATTGAATTCGATCAGCTTCGGGCCATCCGCCGTCAGCATCAGGCCGGCAAACAGGATGCCGCGGAACGGCGTGCCGCGCCGTGCCATCTCGGCCAGCGTCGGGCGTATGATCCGCTCCATCACCGCCTGTTCCAGCGCCGGCGTAAGTGCGGGCGTCGGCGAATAAGCCCCCATGCCGCCGGTGTTTGGTCCGGTATCGCCATCACCGACAGGCTTGTGATCCTGCGCGGCGCCCAGCGGCACCGCGTGCGTGCCGTCGCACAGCGCGAACACCGACACTTCTTCGCCTTTCAGGCATTCCTCGATCACCACGGCGGCACCGGCGGCACCGAAGACCCGCGCCTCCATCATCGCGTCGATCGCGTCCAGCGCCTGCGCTTCCGAGGTCGCAACCACCACGCCCTTCCCCGCCGCCAACCCGTCCGCCTTCACCACGATCGGCGCACCGCGACGGCGAACGAACGCCCGCGCGGCCTCGACATCATCGAAGCGTTCCCACAGCGCGGTGGGAATGCCGGCGGCGTCGCAGACCTCCTTGGTGAAACTCTTGCTGCCTTCCAGTTGGGCTGCCGCCTGTGTCGGGCCGCAGCAGGCAATACCCGCCGCGGTCATGGCGTCCGTGATGCCGGCGACCAGTGGCGCCTCCGGTCCGGGGACGACGAGATCGATGGTGTTCGCGCGGGCAAACTCAATCAGCGCCGCGATATCCATCGCGCCGATCGGCACACAGGTCGCAACCCCCGCGATCCCGGGATTACCAGGCGCGCACCACAATTTGGTCAGCAGCGGGCTGGCCGCGATGGACCAGCACAGCGCGTGTTCCCGGCCGCCCGATCCCACCACCAGCACGCGCATACACCGTCTCCCTTCAAGCGACGCCGGCTGTAGCATAGGCTGTGGCGATGGACGATCCGCGCCTCGACCCCACTGGCAATGTGCCTGAGTACACCGTCTCGGAGATCTCCGGCGCGGTGAAACGGACGCTGGAAGGCAATTTCGGCCGCGTGCGCGTGCGCGGCGAGGTGACGGAGCTGAAGCGCTATCCGTCGGGGCATATTTATTTCTCGTTGAAGGACGAGGGCGCGAAACTCTCCGGCATCATCTGGAAATCCGGCGTCTCCCGGCTTGGCATGCAGCCGGAGAACGGCGTGGAGGTGATCGCCACCGGCCGCATCTCCTCCTACGCCGAGCGTTCGTCCTATCAGATGATCGTCGAGCGGATGGAATACGCCGGCGCCGGCGCGCTGCTGGCGCGGATCGAGGCGCTGCGGTTGCGCCTGGCGGAAGAAGGTCTGTTCGACGCCGCGCGCAAACGGGCGCTGCCGATGCTGCCCGCGGTGATCGGCGTGGTGACCAGCGAGCGCGGCGCAGTGATCCAGGACATCCGCACCACCATCGCGCGACGTTTCCCGCGGCCGATCCTGCTGTGGCCGGTGCCCGTGCAGGGCGAAGGCGCGGCCGAGCGCATCGCCGCCGCAATCGTGGGTTTCGATGCGTTGCGGCCGGGCGGGCCGATCCCGCGCCCCGACGTGCTGATCATCGCGCGCGGCGGCGGCAGCCTGGATGACCTGATGGCGTTCAATGAGGAGATCGTCGTGCGCGCGGCGGCGTCCTGCCGCATTCCGCTGATCTCGGCCATTGGGCACGAGACAGACACCACGCTGATCGACTTCGCCGCAGACCGCCGCGCGCCGACGCCCACGGCGGCGGCGGAGCTGGCCGTGCCGGCCCGCGCCGATCTGCTGGCGGATCTGGCGCAGCGCGGCGCGCGCCTGATCGGAGCACTGAACCGCAGGTTGCAGGAGGGGCGGCTGCGGCTGTCCCGCGCCGAGCGTGGCCTGCCGGACCTGCCCGCATTGCTGGGCACCACACGCCAGCGCCTGGACGATCGCGCAGAACGCTTGCGCCTGGCGTTGCCCAGCATGGTGCGCGGCTGGGCCTCGCGCCTGACCCTGGCCAGTTCGACGCTCGCCGGCGCCCTGCGACACACAATGGCGGCACGGCGCGACCGGGCCGTGCGCGTACTGACGCGCGTCTCCCCCGCCCCGCTGCAGGCCCGCCTGCGCGAGGTTCGGGCACGGCTGGACGGCGCCGCTGGGCGCTTGGAGGCGATCTCCCCGCTCGCCGTCCTCCAGCGTGGCTACGCGCTGGTGACCGATCCCGCCGGGCATCCGTTGACGAGCGCCGCTGCGATACGGCCGAGCGCACCTCTACGGCTTCGTTTCGCCGACGGCGAGGTGGGCGCCACCGCCGACGGCGGCCCAACACGGCAGGGCCAGCTCCCACTCTAGCGAGCCACATCCGCGCGCCACGCGGGCGCTTGATACGGATTCGGCACGGGTGATAGATGCCAGCTCCGTCATCCGTCACCCACAAGTATGAGGGGCCACACCCAGTGACCACGACAAGGCATACGGCGATTCTTATTATGCTTGTCATTGCCAGATGCGCGACCGTGCACCAAACGTACGCTCCTGACGGCCGAAAGGGCTACACCCTAAATTGCGGTGGTGTGGCCCGCGGTTGGGATAAATGTTTCGCTGCCGCAGGCGACCTGTGCGGATAAGTTGGCTATGCCGTGATTGGTCGCAACGGCGAACCGGTGTCGTCCGCGCGTTTTGTCGCCAACAACTCCGGCGCAAGTGGCTTCGTCGGCAGCACGTTCGAATGTGCAATGGTTATCGCCCGCAAAGCAAAATAGATCGCCAATGCCACGTTGCTGGTTCGTGTCTCCCGCAACAATAACGGAGAGCATAACCTATTCACATACGGAGGAGCCGACGCTTCAGCTTGGCGTAAGTCGCACCACCGGAATCGATCGCGTCGTGCGCCGTTGATACGCCTCGTATGGCGGATAGATGGCGACCAACCGCGGCCACAGCGTGGACTTCTCCTCCGCGCCGACGATGCGTGCCGTAACCGCGAACACCCGAGAGCCGATTTGCACTTTGGCCACCGGCTGCGCGATCAGATTCAGATACCAACCCGGATGCTGTGGCGCACCACCTTGTGACGCCACCACGACAAAATCGCTTCGATCGACGAGATACAACAGCGGCGCCGTGCGTGACTGACCCGACTTGCGGCCCTGGGTCGTCAGCAGACACACCGGCGCGCCGCCCGGAAACCGGCCCAGCAGCTTGCCGCCGCTCACCCGGTAGATCCACGTGTTGAGCGCTCCGAACGCGCGCATCAGGGCCTTGCGCATCGCGGGTGTCCTAGAACCGTTCCTCGCCGCGCGTCCGGAACGAATCCGGGAAGTCGCGGTAGAGGGCGAACACCGCGTTCTGCGTCAGCGAATTGACCCCGAAATGAAATCCCTCGTTCGGCTCCGCGCGGCCGGCGATGCGCTGGAACGCGGCGTCGAGCTGCGCCAGATCCCTCACTTCGATCATCAGGTGGAACTCGCCGAGACCTGGCGCCCCCAGACCAAGCTTGCGCCGCGTCAGACGCCAGCCCTCGATCAGCCCCGACGTCCTCAGGTGGCCCATATAGGCGGCCACCTGCTCGCTGAACGTGATGTCGCTCACGCCCGGCTTAAGGTCACACCAAGCGTGATAGAGATCCATGTCGCCGCTCAGGCCGCCGTGCGCTGGGCGAACATCGCGTCCAGCCGCGCCGGCTGAATGGCCTCGGCATATTCCGCCACCATGTCCGGCGTCGCCACTTCCAGCATGAGCGTGTTCTCGATCCAGAATTCGAAGATGTGGAACACCGGCTTCTGACCCGGCGCGCCGCGGCCGAACACCTTGGTGCGCCAGCCCTCGCGGTCGCCGATCCGCTGCACCGTGGCACGATCGGTCGGCACCGACAGCAGCACATGGAACGGATACATCGCCGGCGCCTGCACCGTTGCCGCCGTCACCTGTTCGTCATCCGCGATGCCGCGCTGCAGTGCCAACGTATCTGGATACACCTCGATCATGGTGCCGTGTGCATCGCCGCTCACGGCCATGAACGAGTTCGCGATGCTGCCCGGAAACGGATAGGCCTTGCCCTTCATCAGCTCCGCCAGGACGTCGGCCACATGCTTGGGATCCCGGGCCGGGATTGAGACGTGATGGATCATGACTGCTTTCCCGTGTGATGGCAGCGCGTTCTAGCACAGGTTCGACCGGCGCGGGTCATTCCGCCGCGTCGTCCGGCGCGCGGACCAATGCAAGGGTCAGTAGGTCAGGAAGATGCGCGCGATTTCATTGGGGTCGGCGGTCACCGTCAGCGCCAGCGACAACAGGATGCGCGCCTTCTGCGGCGTCAAATTGTCGGTGATCAGAAAACCCGCTTCGCGCAACCGCTTGCCCTGGAAGGTGCGGCCAGAGCCGGCGCGCGTGCATTGCATCACCACGATCCCCTGCGTCACGGCCTGCTGCAACACCTCGAGGTCGCCCGGCGGCGCGAAACCCGGCGCGAAGCCGGCCGAGATGATCCCCTTCGCACCGGCGGCGACGAACGCCCGCACCGCTGTCCCGTCCGCCCCGGCATAGGCCAGCGCGATGTCGACACGTGGCAACACCGCCAGCGCACGGATATCGAACTCCGTCTCCGGATAGCTGCGACGCACCGGCCGGCGATAGAACGCGATCGCGTCGCCATCGGCATGGCCCAGCACGCCGAAATCCGCGGTGCGAAACGTGTGCATGCGCAACGTCGAGGTCTTGGTGACGTCGCGCGCCGCCTGGATTTCATCGTTCAGCACCACGAGCACGCCGAGCCCGCGCGCCTCCGGACTAGCGGCGACGCGCAGCGCGTTCACCAGATTCAGCCCCGCATCCGTCGACAGCGCGCTGGCCGGCCGTTGCGACCCCACCAGCACCACCGGCACCGAAACCTTCAGCGTCAGGCTCAACGCATACGCCGTTTCCTCCAGCGTCGCCGTACCATGCCCGACGACGATACCGGCGAGATCGGCATGCTCCGCCACCAGCCTGTCACACAGCCTCACCAACTCCTTCCACTCCGGAAACGCCACCCGCGTACTGGGCACATTCCGGTACCGGACGGGAATAACATCCGCCACCAGCGACGTCTCAGGAAACCGCGCCAGGATCTCATCGGCATGCATCACCACGCCGCTCGCGCCGTAATCCTGCAGCTCCAGCGGACTGTCCCCGACCGACGCGATCGTGCCGCCAGTGCCGATAAACGCAACCTTCGGTTTGCTCATGCCACGATGATCCCGCCGAGATCGCGTGCCATATCCAGCACCGGCGGCTTGCGCGCGTGCCAATCAGTGTCGCGCTGATACGCATCAGCGAGGCGCATCAACCGCGTCTCGGCAAACGGACGCCCCGCCAACTGCAATCCAACCGGCAGGCCGTTGCCATCGAAACCACAGGGGATGCTGATCGCCGGCAGCCCAAGATAATTGAACGGCCGCGTGTTCGCTGACACCGCAAGGAACTTCACCTCGGTGCCCGCCGGCCCGTTGTCGATGTCGGTTTCGGCCAGTGTCGGCAGCGCGGTGCGTATGGTCGGCGTGGCCAGCACATCGACCTCGGCGAACACCTGCGCCGCGAAGTCACGCAACACCGGCCCGCGTCGGCTGAGTGATTCAAGGTAATACGGTCCCGGAATGGCATAGCCGGGATACATCCGTCCACTGAGGTGCGCGGCGTAATCCTGCGGCCGATGGCGCATCCATTCGGCATGGATCGTCGCCGCCTCGACCCGCGAAATGATGCCGCCATAACCCGACACGGCATCCATCAGCGGCAGCGTAATGGGGCGCACGGCCGCGCCGCGCGCCGTCAGCACCTCCATCGCCTGGTCGATGGCCGCACGCACCCGCGGATCAGCGCCATCGAAGAAGTAGTTCGTCGGCACGCCGATACGCGTGCCTCGAATGTCGCCATCCAGCGCACCCTCGTAGTCCGGCACGGGCAGATGGGAGCTGGTGGGATCCTTCGGATCACGCCCGGCGATCATCGACATCATGCGCGCGCAATCGCGCGCGGTGCGCGTCAGCGGCCCGACATTGTCCAGCGTGAACGACAGCGGCATCGCGCCGTAACGACTGACACGCGTCTGGGTCGGCTTCAACCCGGTGACACCGCACGCCGACGCCGGCAGGCGGATCGAGCCACCGGTGTCCGACCCGAGCGCCCCATAGACAAAGCGCGCCGCCACCGCCGCGCCGGACCCCGACGACGACCCGCCAGAGATGTAGTCCGGGTTCCACGGATTGTGGCAGTCGCCGAATTCGCGGTTATGCCCGGTCGGATTCTGCGCGAACTCCGCCATGTTCAGCCCGGCGAACACATAGGCGCCAGCGGACGACAGCCGCTCGATCACGGTCGCGGTATAATCAGGCACGAAGTCCTTGCGCAGGCGCGAGCCACAGGTGCATGGCTTCCCCGCCTGGTAGTACATATCCTTGTGTGCCAGCGGCAGGCCGAACAGCCCGCCCAGTGACGCCGGCGTGTCGCGCGCCGCATCGGCCGCCACTGCCGCCGCCTCGGCGCGAACCCGATCTACCCAGATTGTCGCGTTCAGCGTCGGGTTGACCGCCTCCATGCGATGCCAGCACGCCGCGAGCAGCGCGCGGGAGCTCGTCCCATCGCGCGCCGCCTGCACGGCCTCGACCAGCGTCAGATCGGCAAGATCAGGCATCACTCGACCTCGCGCAGATCGTGCAGCACCGCGTCGAAGCTCGACGGCTCATCCTCGAACTTTAGCGTGCCACGCAGCTTCTCGAACGCCGCGATGGTGTTCGCCAGGTCGGCGGCCATGCGCCGCGCCGGCTCGTTCGGCGCGGTGACACCGTGCCATCGCGCGATCGTCAACTCGAGCTGAGCCAAAAACGGGTCCATCGCCGCGCTCCCCTGCTACGCCCTCCCCATATCGCAGCAGAGAGCAGCCATGACCACAACTCCCCAACAACGCCCGCCCACCGATGCGGTGTTCGAAACGGACGTGCCGGCCCGGTTGGATCGCCTGCCCTGGAGCCGATTCCATTGGCTGGTGGTCATCGCCCTGGGCGTGGCGTGGGTGCTGGACGGGCTGGAGGTGACGATTGTCGGCTCACTGTCTGGCGCGCTGACTGACCGCGCGGCTCTCAATCTGTCGGCGAGCGACGTGGGTCTGGCCGCGAGTGCCTATCTGGTCGGCGCCGTTGGCGGCGCGCTGCTGTTCGGCTGGCTGACGGATCGGCTGGGTCGCAAGCGGTTGTTCAGCATCACGGTGGCGATCTACGTGCTGGCCACGCTGGCATGTGGCGCGTCGTGGAATCTCTGGTCCTTCGCGCTGTTCCGCTTGCTGACCGGGGCCGGCATCGGCGGCGAATATGCCGCCGTGAACGCAACGATCCAGGAGCTGATCCCGGCACGCATGCGCGGCTTCACGGATCTGGTGATCAACGGCAGCTTCTGGCTTGGCGCGGCTGTCGGTGCGTTGGGCGCGCTGGTGGTGCTGGATCCCGCGATCCTGCCCGCGGCCTATGGCTGGCGTGCAGCCTTCCTGATCGGCGGCGGTCTGGGCCTGATCGTGATGTTCCTGCGCCGGTTCATTCCGGAAAGTCCTCGCTGGCTGATGACGCACGGCCAACCGGAAGAAGCGGCGCGCGTTGTCGCGACAATCGAGGCGCGCGTCGCCAAGGAAATCGGCCACGCGCTTCCACCGGTGCCGCATCAGGCCCTGCACCTTCGGCGCGACGTGACGTCGTGGTTTCGTGCGGGCGCCGTGGCACTGGTGTCTCAATACCGCCGCCGCACCGTCTATTGCGTCGCGCTGATGGCCGCGCAGGCGTTCTGTTACAACGCCGTCTTCTTCACCTATGCACTGATCCTCACGCAGTTCTACCAAGTGCCCGCCCCGCGCATTGGCAGCTTCATCCTGCCCTTTGCCCTCGGCAATTTCGCCGGTCCACTGCTGTTGGGCCGGCTGTTCGACACACTGGGCCGACGGCCGATGATCGTCGCGACTTATGCGCTGTCGGGCGTGTTGATGATCGGCACTGGCGCACTGTTCGCCGCTGATGTGCTGGACGCAGCGCAACAGACCGCCGCCTGGACCGCAATCTTCTTTGTTGCGTCCGCGGCGGCCAGCGCGGCGTATCTGACGGTGGGCGAAAGCTTCCCGCTCGAGGTGCGCGCTGTTGCGATCTCGTTGTTCTACGCCTTGGGCACCGCCTTGGGCGGCGTGGCCGGCCCGCTCCTGTTCGGATGGCTGATCGACACCGGTTCCCGCGTAGCGATCTTCTGGGGCTATGCGCTGGGCGGTGGCTTGATGCTGCTGGCCGCCATTGTCGCTGCGGTGCTGGGGATCGCGGCGGAGCGACGGTCCCTGGAAGAGATCGCACTCCCGTTATCGGCCGTGGACCGCTAAGCCGCCGTTCTGGCCGCGCGCCAGTGACTACGCCATAGTGCCCTCGGCCAGGGGATAGAAGGAGCCGCGCGTGCCTGTCGACAAGCAAGCCTATCGGGACGCGATGGCCCGGTTCGGTGCGGCGGTGAATGTGATCACCACCGATGGCCCGGGCGGGCGCGCCGGCTTCACCGCCTCGGCGGTGTGCAGCGTGACCGATGCACCACCGATGCTGCTGGTCTGCGCCAACCGTGCGAATGATTCCTACCCGGCCTTCAAGGCTAATATGACGCTGTGCGTGAACACGCTGACGCCGGAGCAGGAGGCGCATTCACCGCTGTTCGCCGGCATGACCGAGCACACGATGGAAGGCCGGTTCGCGGCCGGGACGTGGCACGCACTGGCGACCGGCGCGCCGGTGCTGGATGGCGCCGCGGTGGCGTTCGACTGCCGCATCGACCGCATCGTGGAGGTCGGCACGCACGACGTGTTCTTCTGCCTGGTCGAAGGGGTGGAGCTGGGCGAGGTCCAGGCCAACCTGATCTATTACGCGCGGCGGTATCACCCCATCACGCATTCCTGACGGGTTGATCTGCACCGTCGAGGACGCGGCGATCGGCGTGGCCCAGATGATCGACTCAAAGCCGTACAGCGCCCAGGTGCCGTACAACACCCGCCCCTGCGGCAGGCTGGGAATCTCGTTGCGCCGCCCCGCCAGGACGTAGCCAACGGCCGATAGCGCCGTATCGCAACATCGATGCGGAAACCCCCGCTGGAAATCGGGTCGCAGAGTACCACGAACGACGGCATTGTCTTGGGCGTCGGGTCATCAAAGCAATTCAGTGTGCCGCGGCGATGCGGGAACCTGACACTCGCCTCGGTGGGAAACGCCATGAACAGCCGGCCGCCCGGCTTGAGCGCCGCCATCCTGACCTCGAGCGTCAGGTTGGGGTCGTCGCAGTGCTCGATGTGGTGTGCGCTCACCACGGCATTGAAGGTTCCCGCCATGCGGGCATTGAAGTCGTCCACCGGCACGACGACGTACTCGTCAGCGCAGCGCGCGGAATCTGCATTCTGATTATAGTCACCTATATCGCGACCGACATAATATAAGGTCGGGCCGGATTGACTTGAAATAGGCCGGCGAATTGTTGCCACAGCCGACGTCGAGAACATGGGCCTGCGGTAGGCAGGCACGAATGCAAGCCCGCCGCGAGTAGTTATCCCAGTATTTGTCACCGAGCCGCTGCCTGCATCGGTCTACGACGGCAAAGAGGGTCACCCGGCGGCGCCCTGGGCGGTGCGGCGATAAGGGCGCCCCCCGCTTACTCCGCAGGCCCGGTAGCGTCCACACGTTCTCAATGATTTGGCCGCATGGACTCAGGCAAGCCGCTCTGTGATAGAAGGCCTCCCGGCGCCGGGTTAGCACAGTGGTAGTGCAGCGGTTTTGTAAACCGAAGGTCGGGGGTTCAAATCCCTCACCCGGCACCAGGATTTTTCTCTCGACGGCAGACGCCTGACGCCCCACCTTTGCGGTTCCAGGAGCCGCCCATGCCCGTCGCCACCCTCACCCGCCCCGCCCCACAGCCGGTGCTGTTCATCCCGGCCAAGCAGCCCGCGCGTCCGTTCACCAAGCGGCTAAAGGTGGTGTCGGAGTACGACCCCAATGGCGACCAGCCGACCGCGATCAAGCAACTGGTGACCGGCGTTGAGGCCGAGGAGCGCGACCAGGTGC
>DATHNE010000298.1:0-21014 GCA_035486355.1 Acetobacteraceae bacterium | reverse complement strand
AGCCAGCGTGTCTGGGATAGCTACGAGGCCATCCTCGCCGCCTGCACGGAGGCATGGCTGTTCCTCGTCACTGATCTGGCGCGCATCGAATCAATCGCACATCGTGCTTGGGCATGCGTCAATCTTTGAGTCGCCTAGTATAACTCATCCCAAAGATGATGCCGCCGGTGCCACTCATATCCGTCGTCCAATGCAAAAGCCTGGCGCCTGGGACACTGCGCGGGCCGGTTAACGGACGGTCAACGCGGCGCGCGCCATTGTAAGCGGATACGCAAACAGTCCGGGTGTGCCGCCGGTGTGGATCCACACCACCGCGTCGTCCGGGCGGAACCGCCCGGCACGCGCCAGGCCGATCAACCCAGCCATGCCCTTGCCGGCATAGACCGGGTCGAGGGCGAGACCTTCCAGCCGGGCGGCGAGGTGCAGCGCCTCCTCGGTCGTGGCATCAGGCAAGCCGTAGCCCGGGCCGCACCAGTCGCTCGCAACCTCTACCACGGCATCGTCCCAGCCGTCGGCGATGCCGATCAGCGCCGCAGCTTCGTGCCCGACGCGACGGACCTCGGCTGCAACTCGCGCCGCCTGCGCGTCGACATCGATGCCGATCACCCGCGCCGGATGGCCGAGCGCTAACAGCCCCGCGAGCAACCCCGCCTGCGTGCCGGCGCTGCCGCTGGCATGCACGATCCAGGCGACCTCGGGACGAGCGATGACGATTTCCTCCGCCGCGAGCACGTAACCCATCGCTCCCAGCGCATCTGAGGCGCCATACGGCACCAGATAAGGCACACGGCCGGCCCGACGCAGCTCCGTCATGATCGCGCGCAACGGCGCGTTGCGATCCTCGTTCCAGGCAATGTCGTGGATCACCGCGCCGTACAGCCGATCGAGCAGGATGTTGCCATTCGCGTCGTAGCCCGGCTCCGTGCACGGGACGCGGCCGGACATAATGCCCAGGTGACATTCCAGCCCGAGCGTCGCGCAGGCCGCGGCAACCTGGCGCGCGGCGTTGGACTGCGTCACGCCACCGCAGACGACGCAGTCGGCGCCAGACTGTCGTGCCGCTGCCAGATCGAATTCCAGCTTGCGGATTTTGTTGCCACCCAGGCCCAGGCCGGTGCAATCGTCGCGCTTCACCCACAGCGCGGACAGGCCAAGTAACGCGCCCAGACGTGGCATCGGTTCCAAGGGCGTCGGCAGATGCGCGAGATGGAGACGCGGCAACTCACGCAGCACGGCAAGCCGGTCGCCTTCACCGATCATGCGACATCCACCCAGCGTCGCCACGCCGCCCATTGCATGAAGGCATCGGCGACTTCGGCGTAGCCACCCGCATTGGGATGGGCGCCATCGCCAGCGGCCACCTCACGTGCCCAGGTGCGCGACGCGGCGACGACATCGAACAACGAGATATAAGGTATACCAATCCGCGCACACAGCGCGGCAAAACCCGACGACAAATCCGCGATGCGCCGGTCGGCCGCCACATCGCCAACTGGCAGCGGCCCCAGCATTAGCGTCGGCCGGCTCGCGCGCGCCGCGGTCAGGATGGCCTCCGCATTCACCAAGGCGTCCGTCGGAGGCACGCGCACTCCCTGCCCGTCCGGCGCGGCGAGACAATCATTGGCACCGAAGGAAAACAGCAGCCGACCATCGTGCTCCGGCAGCAGACGCGCCTCGGCTTCCTGCCTCCAACGCCGCAGAACTTGCGCCGTGGTGTCGCCGCGGATGCCCAGATTGTAGCAGGTTACATCCCGTCCGGCCTGGCGGGCGGCCGCACATGCGCGACCGACCCAGCCAAGACAGGCATCGTCACCCGTTCCATTGACGAAACTGTCGCCAAAGAAGCAGATGCGGAGGGGTACGGACGGCGGGATCAGTGAATCTCGCCAGACCGCTTCAGAGCGTCGCGCAGCTTCGCGGGTGTAAAGCCGGGCGTTCTGCAGACATCCAGGATCACCTTCTCGCGCCGCGAGATCAGGTCGATCGCCGCCGGCAGCTTGCGCACCGCATCAGCCGGGATCACCACCGCGCCGTGGAAGTCGGCGTGGATCACGTCGTCATGGCCGACCTGCATGCCGAAGATGTTCACCGGCTGGCCGAATGTCACCATATGCACGTGCGCATGGCTCGGGCCGACGCGGCCTCCGATCATCTGATAGCCCGGCGCCCACATGTCCACGTCACGGAACGATCCGTTTGTGACACAACCAATCGAGCCCAGCGCCTTGTGGATGGTGGACTGCACTTCACCCCAATAGGCGCCGTAGCCGATGCGCCCGTCGATATCCTGCAACACCGCGATAGTGGGGAAATCCTGGCGCGCGACGTAGTCGTACCAATCCGCGCGGTCGGTCACCTTGCCCCGTGGCGGCTCGGTGGAGCGAATCATGCCCACACGCGCGACGCCGACGATCGGCTTGGCCTTCGGGTCGATGCAGGCCATCGGCTCGACCGTGTAGCCGAACGCGCGGCGTTCGGGGTTGGTAATCTCGAGGCCGTTGCAGATCGTGGGCGTGTCCCATTGCGCCAGCACGTCAAGGTCAGCCTGATTGAACGGCCGGTCAGCCATGTGTGGTCTCCTTGTTCCTCTGCGTGGCAGTTTCCGGCATGGTGGCCGGATGAGCAAGATCGCTAAAGGCGGCAAGGCGCTGTATGGCGTGCCGCTTGGAATACTGATGCTGGAGGCGCGGTTCCCGCGCATTCCCGGCGATATGGGCAACGCCACGACCTGGCCGTTCCCGGTGCTGTATCGCGTGGTGAAGGGCGCCAGCCCCGAACGCGTGGTGCTGAACGGCGCAGCGGGTCTGCTGGAAGATTTTGTCGTCGCGGCGCGAGAGCTGGTGGATCAGGGCGCCGAGGCGCTGACCACCAACTGCGGCTTCCTGGCGTTGTTCCAGCAGGAGCTAGCGGCGCGGGTCGGCGTGCCAGTCGCGACCAGTTCGCTGATGCAGGTGCCATGGGTGCAGGCGACACTGCCACCCGGCAAGCGCGTCGGCGTGATCACCGTGTCAGCGCAGTCATTGACGCCGCGCCACCTGGAAGGCGCGGGTGTGGCGCTGGACACACCGATCGCCGGCACCGAGGGCGGCCGCGAATTCTTCCGCGTGCTGATCCTGGGCGAGAAGCAGGACATGGACATCGCGCTGGCAGCGCAGGATATCATGGCTGCCGGACGGACACTGGTCACGCAGCACGACAACATCGGCGCGATCGTGCTGGAATGCACCAACATGCCGCCCTACGCCGCCGCGTTGCGCGAGGACTTGGGGCTGCCGGTCTTCGATATCTACTCTATGATCACCTGGTTCCACGCCGGGCTGCGGCCACGCGACTTCGGCGTGTTGTAGTTGGCGTGTTGCAGCGCGCAAAGGCACGACACCTCTATCAACTGATCACACAGTTCCAAGAACTGATCCACCCGGCCGTCCCAGCCGGACCGGGCAGCAACGGCGCTGCCAGTCTCGATCAAACGTTCGCGCACCGCATCATCTCGGAACAAGCGCAGGATTGCGGCGGCGATCTCCAGCGGCCGGTTGCCGTCGATGACAAGGCCGTTGATCCCGTCACTGACCGCATCGACACTGCCGCCGGCGCAGTCAGCGATCACCGGAATGCCGCAGGCATTGGCTTCCAGGAACACCAGGCCAAATCCTTCGGTGTCGCCATCCGGCATCTCGCGATTGGCCATGATAATTGCATCCGCCAACGCATAGTGATCGATCGGTTCCGTATCCGGCACAGCACCAGCGAACACCACGGCATCGCGTCCCCCTTGCGCCACGGCCAATTGTTCCGGATCCGGCAGATACGGTCCGTCACCCACCAACAGATAGCTCATATCCGGCAACACACGCCGCACCTCGGTCAGGCTCTCGATCACGCGGTCCATGCCCTTGCGCGCATATAGCCGTCCGACGGTCAGAAGTACACGCCGCCCGACCAGATTGTAGCGCGCAAGCAGATCATCCTGCCGGGGATGCGGGACAGATCGTTGCAGATCCACGCCATTGGAAATCAGCGCAATCTTGTCCGCCGGCACCCCCATCGTGGTTTCCAACACCTCGCGCGTGAAACGGCCGACAGCAACAATCCCAACGGTCTGCGCCAGCGCTCGGCGACGCCGAACGCCGTCGACATCGTAAGACATACGGCTGCTGATTTCCTCGCCGTGGATGTAGATGATGCTGCGCAGCCCAAACAATCGACGGCACGCCGCGGCGAGCCAGCCGCTGGCCACCAGCTCACCGATGCGCACCACACTGATGTTTTCTGCTCGAGCGACGCGGCGGATCGCGCGCAGCAGATCGATGCGGATTGCCACATCACGCACGGCAGCCGCGACGCGCTGGCACGAGGGAGGCGCCTCGTCCAGCAACGGCGTGCGCAGCAGTTGGATCCGGTGCACGGGAAACGGCGCGGCGCGATCGAACTCTCGTCAGATGCGGATCGGCCAATCGAATCGATAATCGTGGCGCGGCGCCAGCACACTCACCCGGCCGCGACCAAAGCGCGCCAGGCTGTCGTACACCACGGCCGATCCGCCATGCACCGGCGAGAAGGTCTTGGCCACCACCAGGCAACGCTTGCCTGCCGCCAAGGGCGGTCGTGACGGTGGTGCTGACGCTGCCACGGCGGGCACCGCACCAGCAAACGTGCACGGGTCTCGGCAATTGTCAGGAACTCGCCGCCGATCTCATCGCGGAAAAAGCGGAGAAATCCCGAGATGCGGTCGAGAAAAATCGCCAGGTCACGTTCATTGCGCATATGCGGCGTATGGCCTGACTCAAGCGATGGGCTGTGGAGGCTCAGCGTCAGTACCCGCAGGCCTCCGGCCAGCAACGCGCGGGTCAGCCGGCACATCGCCGCCAGGTCAGACCCTTCCGGCGACAGCGTGATCCGTTCGATCAGTCCGGCCCGCGCCAGCAAACCGCCAGCGTGCATCGACCGCCACGGCCGGCTTTCCACCATCTGATGCAGCCACGGCATACGTTTCGATAATGCACCCGTCAGCGCGCGGGTCACCGGCAGCTCCAGCAAGCGGCGTCGCGCACCAAACCAGAAAGGGCGGTCATCATGGCCGCTGAAATCGGGGCCACCGCTTTCAGCGCAGGAAGTGCGCGGGATCAGGCTGGTGTCGATCTCGTACCCGGCTTCTTCCAACAGCGCGGCGGTGTTCGGACCAAAGCCATACCGCCCGACCTTGTAAGCAGTTGGCCGCCGGCCACATGCCGTCTCGATGGCGTCGGTGAGACGGGTGAGCTTTTCGCGCTCCACCGCGACCGGCAGATTACCCGGACAGGATTGCGCCTCAGTCTCACCCTGGTGGAACGGCGGCGTCACCCAGGGATGCAGTTGCGCGCCAATGTCGTACAGACCATCCGCCAGGTATTCCCGCAGCACGCCAATGGCAGCGGTTTCGGACGCGAGCGGATAGGTGACCAGATAGGTTGGTCTGATCCCGCAATGCACGAACAGGGTGTGCGCCACGCGCTGCGCCTTGATCGAGGCGGTGCCGCGCGGCTGCGGCGCCAGCGGCTCGGCCCACTCAAATTCCTCTTCCGCATCGACCACCACGGCCAGCAGCGGCCGGCCAGCATAATCTGCCACCGGCTCCACATGCGGGAACGGCGTGGCGGCCGGCGCGCGGGCGGCGACGGAAGCGCCCATGCAGCGCAATCTAGCGGAAACGGCGCGCCGTGTACGGGGCTGGATTAATCGAGGGAGCGCGGCCGGCGATCAGGTCGGCGACCAACTTGCCCGTGGCCGGCCCCGCGGTGAGGCCGACGTGACCATGGCCGAAGGCGTGCAGCACATCGGCACAGCCAGACGCCAAACCAATACAGGGCAGGCCATCCGGGGTCGACGGACGATGCCCCATCCACACCTTCACGCGGTCCGCTGGCAGATCGCGCGGCAGGTCCGGCCATGTAGTCAGCGCAAAGTCGCGCAGGATTTCCGCCCGCTTCCAGTTCGGCGCCGCCTCCAACCCGGCCAGTTCCACCTGACCGGCCAGGCGCAGCCCCGCTGGCGTCATCACATGCGCCATCTTGCCGTCGCTCGGCATCACCGGAATACGCGGCTCGATGCCGGGATCCTTGATCACCGCGTGATAGCCGCGCTCAGTTTCCAGCGGCACGTAATCGCCGGCTTCCGCGGCCAAACCCTTCGACCACGCTCCGGCGGCAATCACTGCCTTGTCGCAGGCGATCACGCCAGCCTCGGTGTGCACGGCACGCAGACGGCCCGACGCGATATCAAGACCGGTCACCCGCTCCTGCCGCAGCGTCGCACCCAGCGCCTGGGCATGACGCACCAACGCCGCAACGAACGCGCCGGGATCGAAACACTGCGCGTTCTCTTCGACCACGATGGCGAATTTGTAGCGCCGATTGAGGCCGGGCTCGCGTTGCCGCAGCTCGTTCTCGTCCAGTTCGATCCAGCGTGTGCCGTTGTCGCGGCGGATGCGCCACGACGTACCCTCGGCCTCGAAGTCGGCACGCGAGGGAAACACGAACATCACCCCCTGGCGACGGATCAGCTCCGCGACGCCCGCTTCCTCGGCCAGCTTGCGATGCAACTCCGGTGCGTCGGCCAGCAGCGGGGCCAGCGCGCGCGCTGTCGCCTCAACCTTCGCGACAGTTGACCCCGCACTGACAAACCGCCTGAGCCAAGGCCAGAGTTTCGGCAAATAGCGCCAACGGATGGAAAGCGGGCCGAGCGGATCGGACAGATAACCCGGCACCTTCCCCCACAGCCCCGGCGAGGACATCGGGATGACAGAGCTGGGGTTGAGCAGCGTGCCGTTGCCATAGCTGGCAGCCTGCTCACCCCCCGGATCGCCCGGCTCGACGATGGTGACCGCGTGGCCATCACGCAACAGCTCGACCGCGGTGGCGGCGCCGACGATGCCGGCGCCGATGACAATGACATGCTGAGGCATAACCTGATCGTTGCACGATCTGCGAGGAACGGCAAAGCGGCGGCGTCTTCACTCGAATTGGCGCGCCGTGTTAGCCTGCTGCTGATGAAGGGAAGCGCGGCACAGTGCGTCGGAGCCAGGATTGGAGGAGACTTCCCCGTGTCATCGGACAAACAGCAGCAGATGGTCGCGCTATTCCAGCAACATGTCGGCGCCGAGCTGGATGGCGACCTCGACACCACAATGGCGACGATGAGCGACGATCCGCACCTGAACCATGTTCCCACCATGGCCGGCGGTGTGGGACAGGTCGGCGTGCGAGCCTTCTATCGCGATCACCTGGTTGGCAAATTCTTCCCGCCCGACGTCAAGATGACGAGCGTGTCGCGCACCGTGGGCGAGGATCAGATCGTCGAGGAACTCGTCATCAGTTTCACCCACACGACGGTGGTCGATTGGCTGTTGCCGGGTGTCGCCCCGACCGGAAAGCCGGTGGAGATGGCGGTCGCCGTGATCGTCGGCTTCAAGGATAACAGGATTTCACATGAGCACATCTACTGGGATCAGGCCGGCGTGCTCGTGCAGACCGGCCTGCTCGACCCCGCTGGCCTGCCGGTGACCGGGGCCGCGAGTGCGCGCAAAGTACTGGATCCGAAACTGCCGCCCCGCACGTTCTAGAGCGTGACGACCGAAGGCGGAATCGCCGGAGGTCTGAATCGCGCGATCAAACCAACGAGCTAGGGCGTATGCGGCGTGACCAAGATATGCGGCGTGACCAAGACACGATGTCATGGCCGGATTTGTCCGCCCATGACGTATAAGCCGCGCCAGGACAAAGTCGCCGCAGACGGTCCGCGAACCGACCGCAGCGGCGACCTCAATGCATCACACGACCTTTTTGGTGCGGTAGAACTGCGGGATCCCTTCCGGGATGTCCTTCAGGTAGCCGTGGAATGCCGTGGGCTGGAAATACATTCCCAGCGGCGCGTAGGACGGGCTGGCGAAGAACGCCTCCTGCATCGCCTTGCAGGCCGCCTGCTGAGCCGCGAGATCCGACGCATCGAACCAGGACAGCCGCGCCTTCTCCATCACCGGATCCTTCGGCCAGCCGAACCAGCCACCGCCATCGGACCGCAACGTGATGTCGGATGCTGGGGTCACGTTGCCGGTGCCACCCAGGAAGGTGAAGAAGATGTTCCAGCCGCCCTTCTCGATCGGCTCCTTGCTGGCGCGACGCTGCACCACGGTGCCCCAATCGAGCGACTGGTAGTCGACATTGAAGCCCAGCTTCTTCAGCAGGTCGCCACCTACCTCGGCCTCGGCATTGATGGTGGGAAAGTTCGACGCCGCCAGCACCACGATCTTCTCACCCTTGTAGCCAGCATCGATGATCGCTTTTTTCGCTACCGCAATATTTTTCTCGCCCTTCATCATGTCGACGCCGACGGTGCTGGCCATCGGCGTGCCGGGCACGAACAGGCCGACAGCGGTCTTGATCAGTTCCGGCGCCGCGCCGGCCACCGACTGCATGTAATCGTCCTGCCCCACCGCCGACAGCACGGCACGGCGAATCGCCGGATTGTCGAACGGCGGGAATAGCGCGTTGAAGCGCATGCAGCCGATCTCGCCGGTGTGGTCCTTCACCACCACGACCAGCTTCTTGTCAGACTTGAGCTGCGGCACCAGGTCGATGGTCGGATTCTCCCACCAGTCGAATTCACCCGATGTCAGCGCGGCGGAGGCCGTTGCGGCATCCGGCTGCACGGTCCATTCGACGCGGTCGAAGAACACCGCCTTGGGACCGGCCGTACTTTCGGCTGGTCCGCCGGTACGTGGCACATAACCGGCAAATTTCTCGTAGACGACCTTCGAACCGGACACCCGCTCGGACGCGACGAACTTGAACGGGCCGCTGCCGACCATCTCGGTCACCTGCGTGAACGGATCGGTCTTCGCCAGCCGCTCCGGCATAATGCAGCACATGTTCGTGGTGACCGCGAGCGAGTCCGGCAGCAGGGCAAACGGCTTCTTGAGCTTGAAACGGATCGTCTTGTCGGACGGGGCCGAGACCTCGTCGGTGACCGTGGCGAGATAGGACCCGAACGCATCGCGCTTCCACCAGCGTTGGATCGAGGCGACGCAGTCCTTCGCCAGCACCGGCGTATTGTCGTGGAACTTCAGTCCGTCGCGCAGCGTGATGTCCCATTGCAGCTTGTCGCCGCTCACCGTGTGGCCGGCTGCCATCTGCGGATGCGCCTGGAACTTGTCGTCGAGCCCGTACAGGGTGTCGAACACCAGGAACGCGTGGTTGCGGGTGACGTCGGCTGTGGTCCAGATCGGATCGAGCGAGGCCAGATCGGCTTGCGGAATAAATTTCAGTACTTTCTGGGCATCGGCGCGCGCGATACGCGGAGTGGCCAGGGGAACTGCGAGTGCAGTTGCGCCGGCCAAGGCCGACTTCAGGACGTCACGGCGTTTCATGTAAACCAAACCTCCATGGCAAGGACGTGAATTTACCGCATTTTGCGGGCGAATGAAGCCTTACAATAGCGTCATGTTCCAACGCGGCGCACGCCGTAGAACTGCGGCAAGCCTTCGCGAATGCCGGTCAGGCTGGTGCGATAGGCGGTGGGCTGGAACAGCATGCCCAGCGGGGCATAGGACGGATCGCGGAAGAACTGGACTTGCATATCGCGGGCGATACGTTGTTGGGTGGCCAGGTCCGGGGCATCGAACCAGGCCTCGCGCAGGCGCTCCATCGCGGGATCGATCGGCCAGCCGTACCAGCCCTTGCCGTCGGCGCGCAGTGCGATGGCTGCGGCGGGCGTGATATTCTGCGTACTGGTCTGGAAACTGAAGAACAGGCTCCAGCCGCCTTTGTCGATTGGCTGGCGGCTGGCCCGGCGCTGCTGCACGGTGCCCCAGTCGACCGCCTGGAGATCGACGTTGAAGCCGATGCGCCGCAGCAGATCGGCGCCGACCTGCGAGATGGCATTGACCGACGGTAGGTCGGTCGCGGCAAGCGCGACGACCCTTTCGCCACGGTAACCGGCGTCGGCCAGCTGGCGGCGAAGTTTGTCAGGATCTTTCGCACCCTGCATTGCCTCGACCCCGACATCGCTCGCCATTGGCGTGCCAGGCACAAACAGCCCAACTTTCTGACGGACCAGCAGATCGGGCGTGGCGCCGCCCACCGCCTGCATGAAGTCCTGCTGATCGATCGCGGACACGACAATCCGACGGATCGCCGGATTGTCGAAGGGCGGGACCAGTTCATTGAACCGTAGCACCGCGTTTTGCGTGGTACGATCCTCTACCGCAACGACGATATCCTTGTTCCGGCGAAGCATCGGCACCAGATCGAGCGGCGGGTTCTCCCACCAATCGAACTCGCCGGAGGCAAGCGCCGCTGCAGCCGTCGCGGGATCAGGGATCACCGTCCATTCGACGCGATCGAAGTGCGCGATTTTCGGACCGGAGCCGTATTCAGGCTTGCCGTCGGGACGTGGCACGTAGCGGTTGAATTTCTCGTAGACCGCGCGCGCGCCAGGCACGCGCTCGGCGGCGATGTAGCGATACGGACCGCTGCCGACCATCTCCGTCACCTGCTTGAACGGATCGGTGCGCGCGAGCCGCTCCGGCATGATGACGGGCACGCTGATGATGACGGCCAGCGCATCAGGCACCAGCGCGAACGGCTTGTTGAGACGCAGGCGGATCAGCTTGTCGGTTGGCGCCGAGATCTCGTCGGTGCGTGCCATTAGCACCCCGCCGAATGCGTCGCGGTGCCACCAGCGCTGGATGGAGGCGACTGCATCGCGTGCGAGAACGGGCGTGCCGTCGTGGAACAACAACCTATCGCGCAACGTGAGTTCCCACAGCTTGCCGTCATTGCTGACGGTATGGCCCGTGACCATCTGCGGCTGCGGCTGGAACGAATTGTCCATGCCATACAGCGTGTCGAATACCAGGAAGCCGTGCTCTCGGGTGACGGAAGCGGTGGTGAAGGGCGGGTCGAGCGTCGCAAGGTCGGATTGCGGAATGAATTTAAGCACCGAAGCCGCGCGGGCCAGCTGTGGGGCCGCTAGCGTGGCAGCACCCGCCAGCGCGGCGGTGACTAGCTGACGGCGGCGCATGGCGTTGCGTGCAACACGGCACCGATGATCGGCGCGGCGGCTATCGACATGCGCTCGCCGTCATGACCGACGCCCGGGACATCGATCACGGTCCAGGCGCAGGTGGTGCTGAGCGCTCGCGCCGCGGCGTGGCCGGTCTCGACATAGACATGCGCGCGCGCATAACGATGCGGGCCCTGGCGCATGGAGCGAGGGCCTTTGGGGAAGTAGCGGCCGGTGGTCTTGGTGTCGGCGGTGCCGGTCATCACCGTGATGGGAAAGTTCAGCAGCGATTGCAGCGCCGCGTGATCGACCTCGGTTTCTCCCAGACCAAACGGCCAGGGCGTGTCGAGATCAGGCATGGCGTAAGTGCCGGCATTGGCGGTGACCGCCACCGCAACGCGATCGCGAAACCCGAAGGACAGCATGCGGTGCACGAACTGCCCGCCAGCGGAATGACCGAACAAGCCATACTGGGTGCGCCGGGTGATGCCTTGGGCACGCAATGCATTGAACAGCCGCGTATCGATACCATAGGTCCATTGCGTGCGCGGATTGCGCTGGTCGTCCGCAGTGTGCAGATTGCCGAAGTGGTACCAGCGGTGAGTGGGGAAATGTGCTTCGGAGAATTCAATTGCGATGGCGAGAATATCGAGGTCATTGACCAAATTCATCCAGTAATCTCGGTAGTCCGCCCCGTTGCGGGCAACACCGTGATGCACCAGCAGGATCGGCGTGTCTGGCGTGAAGCCGCGCGGACAGGCTGCATGCAGGGTTAGTGGACGGTCAGGGAAAGCAGGATCGAGATAGTCGCGTGAATTGGGGCCGGGCGCGGCAACCAGGTGCGAAAGATGCAATGCTCCCACACCGTCCGTCATGGCGGGGCTTGTCCCGGCCATCTGCGCACCGCCGTTGCAGCACGGATGGCCGGGACGAGCCCCGCCATGACGGTTAGCGCGATCGTTGAAATCGACTCACGCCGCCTTGGCGATGGCACGCTTCGCCATCACGCCGACCAGATGCGCGCGATATTCGGCACTGGCATGGATATCGCTATTGAGATCCGCGTCAGACTGCTTCACACCCGCGATCGCATCCGCTGCGAACTTCGCGGACAGCGCCTTCTCCATATCCGTCTGGCGGAACACACCGCCCTGCCCTGCCCCGGTCACCGCGACACGCACGCTGCCCGCGGTCTTCGCCACGAACACACCAACGATCGCATAGCGCGATGCCGGATTGGGGAACTTCTCGTAGGCCGCCTTTTCCGGGATCGGGAATTCAATCGCGGTGATGATCTCCCCCTGCTCCAGCGCGGTGGTGAACATCCCTTGGAAGAAATCGTCCGCCTTGATCGACCGCTTGGTCGTCTTGATCGTCGCGCCCAGCGCCAGCGCCGCGGCCGGATAATCCGCTGACGGATCATTGTTGGCGAGCGAGCCGCCAATCGTGCCGCGATGTCGCACCTGCTCGTCACCGATATGCGCCGCAAGATGCGCCAAGCCGGGGATCTTCGCCTTCACATCCGCGCTGGCGGCCACAGCGGCATGAATGGTCATCGCGCCGATCGTCAGCGTGTTGCCCGACACGGTGATGCCGGTCATGCCCGTCTTCGCTAGGTCCACCACCACCGACGGCTTGTTCAGCCGCTGCTTCAGCACCGGAATGAGCGTCATGCCACCAGCCATCGCCTTCGCCTCGGCATCGGCGGCGAGCACCTTGGCCGCGTCGGCAACACTGGCGGGCTTCTGATAGGTGAAATCGTACATCTCTGCTGTCCCCTATTCCGCGGCCATCTTGGGTTGGCCCGCCTGGATGATCGACCAGATTTTCGGCGCGCTGGCCGGCATGTTGATATGCCGCACGCGGTAGTCCTTCAACGCGTCGATGAGCGCATTGATGATCGCGGGCGGCGAGCCGATCGCGCCCACCTCGCCGCAACCCTTCGCGCCCAGTGGATTGTGCGTGCACATCGTGCTCTCGGTGCCCACCGTGATGTTCGGCAGGTTGTCCGCCCGCGGCATGGTGTAATCCATCATCGAGCCAGACAGCAGCTGGCCGCTGCTGTCGTACACGGCGTTCTCCAGCAGTGCCTGGCCGATGCCCTGCGCCACCCCGCCTTGCACCTGGCCCTCGACGATCATCGGATTGATCACGCGGCCCACATCGTCCACCGCGACGAAGTTCACGACCGTGGTCACACCCGTATCCGGATCGATCTCCACTTCCGCGACATGACACCCGCCGGGGAAGGTGAAATTCTTCGGATCATAGAACGCGGTCTCGTCCAGGCCGGGCTCCAGCTCCTCAATCGGATAGTTGTGCGGCACATAGGCCGCCATGGAAATATCGGTCAGCGTCTTTTCCTTGTCGGTGCCGGCGACGGTGAACTTGTTGTCCTTGAACTCGATATCGTCGACCGAGGCTTCCATCAGATGGGCGGCGATCTTCTTGCCCTTGGCGATGATCTTGTCCATCGCCTTGACCATCGCCGAGCCGCCAACCGCAAGGCTGCGACTGCCGTAGGTACCCATGCCGAACGGGATCTTCGCCGTGTCGCCGTGCACGATGTCCACCTGATCCATCGGCACGCCCAACTGCGAGGCAACGAGTTGGGCGAAGGTGGTCTCGTGACCCTGACCGTGACTGTGCGAGCCGGTGTACACCGTCACGCTGCCGGTCGGATGCACTTTGACGTTGGCACATTCGTAGAGACCCGCACGCGCGCCCAGCGACCCCACCACTGCCGACGGCGCGATCCCGCAGGCTTCCAGATAGGTGGACACACCGATGCCGCGCAGCTTGCCCTTACCAGCCGCCGCCTTACGCCGCGCCTCGAATCCAGCGTAGTCGGCCGCCTTCAGCGCACCATTCAACGTCGCGGTGTAGTCGCCGCTGTCGTACTGCAACGCCACCGGCGTCTGGTACGGGAACGCATCATTCGGAATGAAATTCCGCCGCCGCAACTCGACCTTATCGATGCCGGTATCATGCGCCACCGCATCCACCAGCCGCTCCAGCAGGAACGTCGCCTCCGGCCGCCCGGCGCCGCGATACGCATCCACCGGCACCGTGTTGGTGAAGATCGCCTTCACCTCGCAGTAAATCACCGGAGTCTTGTACACCCCCGCCAACAGCGTCGCGTACAGATAGGTCGGCACACAGGGTGCGAACGTCGACAAATAGGCGCCCATATTGGCCAGCGTCGACACCCGCAACGCCAGGAAATGTCCGTCCTTGTCGACCGCCATCTCCGCCGTCGACACATGGTCGCGGCCATGCGCATCCGACACGAAACTTTCGTTACGTTCGGCGGTCCACTTCACCGGCTTGCGCACCTTGCCGGCCGCCCAGGTGACAATCGCCTCCTCGGCGTAGTGATAGATCTTCGACCCGAACCCACCGCCAACATCCGGCGCCACCACACGCAGCTTGTTCTCCGGAATGTGCAGCACAAACGCGCCCATCAGCAGCCGGATTACATGCGGGTTCTGGCTGGTGGTGTAGAGCGTGAAGTCACCCGACGACACATCGAAATCACCGACCGCCGCGCGCGGCTCCATCGCGTTCGGGATCAGCCGGTTGTTCTCCAGCTCAAGCTTCACGACCTTCGCCGCGCCGGCAAACGCCGCGTCGACAAGCGCCTTGTCGCCAATGTGCCAATCGTAACAAACGTTCCCGCCCGCATCATCATGCACCAGCGCGGCACCCGGCTTCACCGCGTCGGCGAGTGACGCCACCGCCGGCAGATCCCGATAGTCGATCGCCACCAGCTCCGCCGCGTCCTTCGCCGCCTGCTTGCTGGTCGCGATCACCGCCACCACGGGATCGCCGACATGCCGCACCTTGCCGACCGCCAGCACCGGATGCGGCGGTTCGATCATCGGCGAGCCGTCCTTGCTGTGGATCTGCCACCCGCACGGCAACCCACCGACATTGTCCGCCGCCATGTCGGCACCGGTGAACACCGCGACCACACCCGGCGCGGTCTTCGCCGCCGCCACATCGATCGCGCCGATCTTCGCGTGCGGCCGGTCAGACCGCTTCAGATACGCATAAAGCTGGCGCGATCGGTTAATATCGTCAGTGTAATTACCTTGCCCCTTGAGGAAACGAAAATCCTCCCGGCGACGGACCGCGGCACCGATGCCCTCGTAGCCCATGGCGTCCCTCCCGATCTTATTGTTGTGCGGTTACGCCGCCTTCGCCTTGCCGTGCATCAGCGGCCACGCCGCCGCGATCGCCTTGACGATGTTATGGTACCCTGTGCAGCGGCAGAGATTGCCCTCCAGCCCCTCACGGATCTGCCGTTCGGTTAGCCCCTCGGGATGGCTCTGCACCAGGTCGATCGCACTCATCACCATCCCAGGCGTGCAGAACCCGCACTGCAACGCATGATGCTCGCGGAACATCTCCTGCATCGGATGCAATGTGCCGTCCGCGGCCGCCAGCCCCTCGATCGTGGTGACCTCGGTGCCATCTGCCTGCAACGCCAGCATGGTGCATGACTTCACCGAGGTGCCATCCATATGCACCACGCACGCGCCGCACTGGCTGGTGTCACACCCCACATGCGTGCCGGTCAGCCCCAGCTTCTCGCGCAACAGTTCTACCAGGAGGGTGCGCCCCTCGACCTCAACCGTGTGCGGTGTTCCGTTCACCGTCAGTGTCACCTGAGGCATTCGTGCGCTCCCTCTATCATTGCCGTGGCGTGGGCGGAGTGTGATCGCGCGGCAGGGCTGCGGTCAAGCAGCCCGGGCGCTGCGGGCCCAAGGCACAGTGCCATCAACCATGATCAGACGCCGGGGCATCCAGGTTGGCGTCCCAGGGGTTCAACACCATGGCACCGCTCAGCCGCACATCGCGCACATTGCGCGTGATGAGGCCCAGATCGTGCTCGA
Source organism: Acetobacteraceae bacterium (assembly GCA_035486355.1). Classification (GTDB taxonomy): domain Bacteria; phylum Pseudomonadota; class Alphaproteobacteria; order Acetobacterales; family Acetobacteraceae; genus Palsa-883. Next base: position 5,079 of record DATHNE010000298.1, on the reverse strand, counting down.
TCGCGGGCGCGCCCAGCAGCGTGTCAACGACGGGCGGCACATGGCCGGTCTTGCGCTTGACCGCGCCGATGATGGCGCCCCAGCGGCGCACGATCGGGTCGGTAAGCGACAGAATACGGCCGGCAAACCGCACCTCCAGCGCAGCCATGGCGGCGGCGAACTGCGGGCCCGCCGGACGACCTCGCTGAAGCGGGCCTTGGCGTCTGCAAGCTTGCAGGTGTTCGCCGCGCCTCGCCCGCGGTACGGACGATCGGCTGACGGCCCGTCCGAGGCACCGGGCCGCGGTATGTGACGCAAAACTCCAACCTGACTGGCTGACCAGTTTGGCGGCAAGCGGCCACGACCGCCAGTACTCGCGGTGCCACCCCTGGCCACGTCGCTGCACCGCTCGTATATCGCGGGCGCATTGATGGGGTGCTTTGATTGATGGGGTGCTTTGCATGATAGGCGCGCTACGCCGTTCGCTGGACAGTTGGGTCGTCCGTGGCTTCTTCCTGCTCATGGTGGTCGCCTTCATCACCTGGGGCGTGGGGGATGTCTTTCGTCTGATCGGCACGAACACCTGGCTGGCGAAGGTCGGCGGCGAGACCATCGAGGCACCGGCAGTGCAGCAGGCATACCAGCAGCAGATGGCGGATCTGTCGCGGCGGCTACCGGCGGGAACGGATGCTACTCCCGACATGCGGCGCGCGGTGGCCAGCACAGCGCTGCAAGGACTGATCAACCAGGTGGTGCTGCAGCAAGCCGAGAGGCGGCTCGGCATCGTAGTGCCAGACGCGGCGGTGCGGCAGCAGGTGTTTGCCATGCCAGCGTTTCGCGGCCCGTCCGGACAGTTCGATCACGCCACGCTGGAGGCGGTGCTGCGCAACAACGGGCTGACCGAGGCGCGGTTCCTGGATCTGGTGCGCGGCAACCTAGCGCAGCAGCAATTGCTGGCGTCGGTCGCGGCGGGCGCCGCGGCGCCGGGAGAACTGACCAAGCAGATCTTCGCCTATGAGTTCGAGAAGCGCGCGGCCGATGTGGTGGAGCTGGCGTTTGACGCGGTGCCCGCGCCGGCGGCGCCCGATGCGGCGGTGCTGCAGCGTTGGTACGATAATCACCCGGACTACTACAGCTCACCCGAGTATCGGCGGATCAAGGCGATGGTGCTGTCGCCGGAGACACTGGCGAAGGACATCCCGATCACCGACGCCGATCTGCGCAAGGCGTATGACGCCCAGCGGGCTCAGTATGTGAAGCCGGAGCGGCGGTCCGTGCAGGTGGTGCAGGCGCCGGACGAGGCAAAGGCGCAGGCCCTGGCGACGCAGTGGCAGGGCGGCGCGGACTGGGCAGCGATGCAGACGGCGGCGCAGGCGGCCGGCGGGTCGGCGATCGAGTTGGATGATTCCCTGGAAAGCGGGCTGCCGGGCGCGGCGTTGGGGAAGGCCGCGTTTGCGGCCGCGCCGGACGCGATCAGTGCGCCGATCCAGGGGCTGGGTGGCTGGCAGGTCATCAAGGTGACCAAGGTCACGGTCGGGTCGACGCAGGAATTCGAGCAGGTGAAGGAGGCGCTGCGCAACCGCCTGCTGGCCGAGAAGGCAACCGATCTGATCTACGATCGGGCCAACAAAGTGGACAATATCCTGGCCTCGGGTGCGGGGCTGGATGAGCTGCCGGGCGATCTGGGATTGGTCGGCGTGGCCGGGACGATGGATGCCGAGGGCAACACGCTGGATGGCAAGCCAGCGCCGATCCCGGGCGGGGATGAGCTACGGCAGGCGCTGATCACGGCGGCATTCCAGGCCCACAAAGGCGATCCGCCACGGCTGACCGAGGTGCCGCTGAAGGGCGGCGGGTCGGCGTATTACGCGCTGACCGTGGAGGATGTGATCGCACCAGCGGCGAAGCCATACGACCAGGTGAAGGACCAGGTGCTGGCGGACTGGACGCACGATGTGGCACGGCACACGCAGGAAACGGCGGCCGCCAAGTTGCTGACCGCGGTGAAGCAAGGCCAGAAGCTGGCCGATGCCGCGGCGATGGCGGGGGTGCCGGTACGACGCACGCCGCTAAGCGGTCGGGCACAAGCGGTGTCCGGCATGCCGCCGGCGCTGCTGCGACCGCTGTTCGACCTCAAGCTGGGAGAGCCGACGATGGTGGAAACGCCGGACGGCTTCCTGGTCGCGGTGCCGGCCGAGATCCAGGAACCCGATCCGGCGAAGGATCCGGCGGATTACGATCAGGTGCGCGCAGCGATGACGCGCGCGATGGGCAATGACGTGACGGAGATTTTTGCGCAAGCGTTGCGCGATCGGGCACAGCCGCGCATCAATCAGGCGAACCTGGACAGTATCAGCGGTCAGTAGGGAGAAGGTCCCCGGTCATGAACGTCACCGTCCCACCCGGTTTCGCCGCCTTCCGGTCGGCCTATGAGGCTGGGCGCGGTTCGCTGGCCTGGCGACGCGGCGTGGCGGACCTGGAAACGCCGGTGGCAGCCTTCCTGAAGCTGGCGCATGGCAAGCCGAACGCCTTCCTGCTGGAGAGCGTGGAGGGCGGCGCGGCGCGCGGGCGCTACTCGATCATCGGGATGGAGCCGGACCTGGTCTGGCGTTGCCGGGCCGGCAAGGCCGAGGTGAACCGGCACGCGCAGTCCGCGCCGCATGCCTTCGTGCCAGAGACGCGCGGCGCGCTGGACAGCCTGCGCGCGATGATCGCCGAGACGCGGCTCGAGGTTCAGGATCACCTGCCGCCGATGTCGGGCGGGCTGGTTGGGTATCTCGGCTACGACATGGTCCGGCTGATGGAGAAGCTGCCGGAAAAGAACAAGGACGTGATCGGGGTGCCGGATGGGTTGCTGATCCGCCCGTCGCTGTTCGCGATCTTCGACAATGTGAATGACGAACTCACATTGGTGGCGCCGATCTATCCGCAGGCCGATGCGAGCGCCGAGGCGGCGTGGGAACTGGCCCAGGCGCGACTGGCGGAGGCGGACGCGGCGCTGGAACGCCCCCTGCCCCACCCGGCCCCGCCGGTGATGTTGCCCGATCCGGCAGCGCCGACGTCAAACTTCGCCAAGGCGGATTTCCTGGCGGCGGTGGAGAAGTGTAAGGAGTACATCTTCGCTGGCGACGCGTTCCAGATCGTGCTGAGCCAGCGATTCGCCGTGCCGTTCGCGCTGCCGCCGTTTGCGCTGTACCGCGCGCTGCGGCGGATCAATCCAGCACCGTTCCTGTTCTATCTGGAGTTCGGCGGCTTCGCCGTAGTGGGAAGCAGCCCTGAGGTACTGGTGCGACTGCGCGATGGCGTGGTGACGATAAGGCCGCTGGCGGGTACCCGGAGGCGCGGCACATCGCATGAGGAAGACCAGGCGCTGGAGCATGAGCTGGTCTCCGACCCGAAGGAACGGGCGGAGCATCTGATGCTGCTGGACCTGGGCCGGAACGATGTCGGGCGCGTCGCGGCGTTGGGATCGGTGAAGGTGACCGAGAGTTTCGTCGTCGAGCGATTCAGCCATGTGATGCACATTTCGTCGAACGTCGAGGGCAAGCTGGCCGATGGACTGGATGCGCTCGATGCGCTGGTGGGCGGCTTCCCGGCGGGCACGTTGTCCGGCGCACCCAAGGTCCGCGCGATGGAGATCATCGAGGAGCTGGAGCCGGACCGGCGCGCGATTTACGCCGGGTGCATCGGGTATTTCGCGGCGAATGGCACGATGGATACCTGCATTGGGTTGCGCACGGCGCTGGTGAAGGATGGCACGATGTACGTGCAGGCCGGCGCCGGGATCGTGGCGGATTCCGTGCCGGAGTTCGAATACGAGGAATGCCGGCAGAAGGCGCGCGCGCTGGTGCGGGCGGCGGAGGAAGCGGTGCGGTTCGCCGCAGGCAAGAGCGGGGGGAACAACCAGTAGGCGCCGCGCGCCTTTGGGCGTGCGAGGAGCGCGCGGTCGCCTATGCCGCCGTATTCCGCCGCATCACAAGGTACGGTTGGTTCGCCAGGTCAGGCGCCAGGCCCGGGAACAGATCCGCCCGTTGCGCGCCGCGCAATTCGAAATAGTACTGCAACGGAAACTGCGTCGCCGTGTAGGACGCAGGTATGGTCGCGGCAAAGCCGCCATCGCCGCGTGGTGCATCGGCGATCTGCCATGCCTCCGCCTGGTTCACATGACGATAATGCAATCGTGCGGCATCGATATCCGGATCCGCAACCGTCACGGCCAATGTCAGCGCGCCACCCGGCGCAAAGCTTGTCGGCGCCGTGTGGCGCGCGCTGACCCTGGCACGCGGCGCCTTGCCCAGCGCGTCGCTGATCGCCGCATGCACCGGTGCCGCATCGCCGTGCGGCGTGCCGTTGGTATCCGCCGCCAGGCGGGCCATCTCGGCGATATCGGCGTCAATCGCTGGCAAGCGATCGCGCCAATGACCGCGCAGCCACGGTTCGGGACCGTAAGAAATCTCCGAGACATACACCTGCGCGATCTGCGCCGCCTGCCCCCACGCTTCGCGCGCCATGCGATAGGCATATAGCGCTCCAGAAGCGGCTTCCGGCGTCTGCGTTTGGGTGAAAATCGCCCACAACACGCCGCTGCGCAGCTTGGCGGCGAAGAACCGACCGATCGCCGCCTGGATCCGTACATCGACGATCAGCCGCCGAAGCTCCGGCCGGTTTGCGTCCTTGCCGCGGATGGCAAGCAGATCCGTGTCGGCCTCACCCGCCAGCGCATCGAGCCAGCGTGCCACTTCCACGGGCGAATAACGCGCATCCAACGTGCCGGACAGAAGACTGCGCACATGTTCGTCGATACGCGAGAACATCTGACCATCGAAGCTTTCCACCGTGGTAAACCGCGGCGGGTGCGGTGTGTCATAGTACGGGCGCCCCAACTCATCCTGCACGATCGACATGTTCGTGTAGATCTCAGGCCAGTACGAATTGTTCGACGCTGATGGGCCATGGGCCGAGGTGATCAGCGCCAGGATGCGGCTGGCCTTCGACAACGCGGCCTCCGCGGGCGCAGCAGCATCGGCGAAATTGCGCACGAAGGCGCGCTGCCACGTGTCGGCTGGTGCATCGGGGTCATACGTGAGCCGGCCCCATTGC
>DATHNE010000297.1:0-7184 GCA_035486355.1 Acetobacteraceae bacterium | reverse complement strand
AGCCAGCGTGTCTGGGATAGCTACGAGGCCATCCTCGCCGCCTGCACGGAGGCATGGCTGTTCCTCGTCACTGATCTGGCGCGCATCGAATCAATCGCACATCGTGCTTGGGCATGCGTCAATCTTTGAGTCGCCTAGTATGAGTCTTGTTGCGCAACCTGCGCGACGCTGCCGCGACGCGCCGATCGCTCCTACGATAGATTCGTGACGCGAGAAGCGCAGGCCAGGATGGTTGTTCGGATATCTAGTGCGCCACGCCCAGTTCCGTGCGCAGATCCGAGATCACCCGATCGCGGGTGCGCGGATTCCATTTCGGTCTCGCTCCGATCGCGGTGTTCTCCACTTCGGGCAGTACCTTCAGCGCCACGAATACCGGTCCGGGTGCCCCTAATATCCCCGGCAACGCATGCTCAAACGTGTTCACCGCATCAAACGCGAACGCATGCGGATAGCCCGCCGCGCGCGCCATCGCGTCGTATGAGACGTTCTTCGCGTTCGGCACCGGTTGCCCGCCGGTCGTCGCGTAACATTCATTATCCAGCAGGAAATGATAGAAATTCGCCGGCGCCTGCTCGGCGATTGTCGGCAGCATCCCCAGACTCATCAGGATGTCGCCCTCGGAATCAAACAGCACCACGCGCCGCTTCGGCTGCGCCAGCGCCAGCCCGAGTGCGAACCCGGCATGCCCGCCCATCGCCGGATCGCCCAGCGGCACGTCCAACGGCTGACGCTCCGAGAGCTTCACCCAATGCCGGCCGCCGCGTCCTGGCACCACGATGGCATCGCCGCGATGCGCGAGGAAAACCTTCAGCATCTCCGCCGTGTGCATCATTGCCCGCACCCCTTGCTATTCTGACCTGTCATGGGAGACCCGCGCAGTGGGCCGAAGCAATCTCGATCCAGTGGCGCACTAACTGACGTGCCACCGCGGCGCGAGATTGCTCTTCGTCGCTTCGCTCCACGCATGACAGTCGACATTCACTGACCGTCGGCATTCACCGATTGAACCCGTGATATTCATCGCCGACCAGCACCACCACCGGGCGCTTCTCCCGCTCGGCCTGCGCGAAGGCGATGCCGATCCGGTCGGCGTCCGCGTCGCTCTCCACCAGGTAGAACGGCAGGTCGAACGCATACAGAAACCGTTCCGTGTACGTCGCGGCCGTGTCGGCATTCACCCCATGCCGCGTATACCCGCGATATCCCACCATCATCACCACCGGCACATTCATCCCCAGCAGCCAGCCGCGGATCGAATCGCCCGATTCCATCAGGCCGGTGTTCTGGATCAGGATCATCGGCCGCCGCCCGCCGGCGTATAGCCCCGAGGCGACCGAGGCCGCGTGCCCCTCACGCGTCACGCCTACCAGCCGCAATCCCGGCTCGGCCTTCATTAGGAGAAACAGCCAGTTGGTCTCGCTGTCCGGCAGCCAGACCACATCGGTGACGCCGCCCGCCCGCATCGCCGCCAGTATCGTCTCCGGGCTTAACGCCGCCGCTTCCGCCATCCCAACCCCCACCGGTTTGTCCGAACCCGCCGGGTCCATTAACCTACGCGCCCGAAGGAACGTCAAAACACGGCCCCATGGACCGCACCCCAAAACGCGACGAACGCCGCGCGCTGGCGCTGATCTGCAGCGCGCACCTTGTGAGCCACTTCCACCAGCTCGTGCTGGTCCCGCTGTTCCCGCTGCTGAAAGCCAGCCTCGGCGTCGGCTATGTCGAGCTCGGCCTGGCGCTGACGGTCTACAACCTCGTCACCGCCCTGGTGCAAACCCCCATGGGCTACCTGACCGACCGCGCCGGCCCGCGCCCCGTGCTGATCGGCGGCCTGTTGTTGTCCGGCGTCGCCTTCGGCACCCTGGCCCTCGCACCCAGCTACGCCACGATGCTGGGGGCCGCCGCGCTCGCCGGCGTCGCCAATTCCGTCTACCACCCGTCCGACTACGCCATGCTCGCCGCTGTCAGCGACCCCGCCCGCGTCGGCCGCGCCTTCGCCTGGCACACCTTCGCCGGCTTCCTCGGCGGCGCCCTGGCACCCCCCGCGATGCTGCTGGTTGCCGCCCACGGCGGGTTGCAAGTCGCCCTGGGCTCCGCCGCCCTGGTCGGCCCCCTGGTCGCACTGCCACTGCTCACCGCCACCTGGCTCGACCATCCCGCGCCAACCCAAGCCACCCAAACCGCACCAATCTCCCGCCCCACCGCCCGCGCGCTCTACTCGCCCGCCATCCTGTCCCTGACCCTGTTCTTCACCCTGTTGAGCCTGTCCACTGGCGCGCTCACCAACTTCTCGGTCGTCGCCCTGCACGCGCTCTACGCCACGCCGCTCGCCGTCGCGAACCTGGCCCTGTCCGGCTTGCTCGCCGCCACCGCCATCGGCGTCCTCGCCGGCGGCTATATCGCCGACCTCACCCGCCGCCACGCCGAGGTCGCCGCCGCCTGCTTCGGCCTCACCGCCCTCATCACCCTGCTGATCGCCAGCATCAACCTGCAGAACACGCTCCTGGTCCTCGCCATGATCACCGCAGGCCTGCTGTCCGGCATGATCGCGCCGTCCCGCGACATGATGGTCCGCGCCGCCGCCCCGCCCGGCGCCCAAGGCCGCGCCTTCGGCATCGTCACCACCGGCTTCAACATCGGCGGCGCCCTGGGCCCCATGCTGTGCGGCACTCTGATGGATCACAACGCCCCGCGCGGCGTCTTCTACGCCACCACCCTCTTCATGACCCTCACCGTCTTGCTCGCCCTGCTCACCGACTGGCGCACCCGCCGCCGCCCGCGCCCCGCCACCCTCAGCCTGGCGCCATGAGGCTGGGGCGGAGCCCCGGCCTTCTTGCGTCTGGGCGATGGGTGGGGCATATGCGCGCCGCTGGCGGCTTGTGCCGTTGGTAATTCACACGCGGGGTGCCTTTCCCGGGAGACCGGGTCCGGTGCCATGTGGCCAGACCCCGCGGAGGTTCAACCGGACGAGAGGAAAGGGACACGCCGATGGCGATGCCGGATTTTACGTTGCGTCAGTTGTTGGAAGCTGGCGTTCACTTTGGTCACCACACGCGGCGGTGGAATCCGCGGATGGGGCCATTTTTGTATGGCGTGCGCAACCAGGTGCACATCATTGATTTGCAGCAGACGGTGCCAATGCTGGACCGGGCGTTGCGGGCGATCCGCGATGTGACGGCGGCGGGTGGGCGTGTGTTGTTTGTTGGCACCAAGCGGGCGGCGGCCGAGTATATTGCTGACTCGGCGAAGCGGTGTGGGCAGTACTACATCAACCATCGGTGGTTGGGTGGGACGCTGACCAACTGGAAGACGATCACCGGGTCGATCAAGCGGCTGCGACAGATCGAGGATCTGGTGGCGGGTGACACGCAGGGCCTGACCAAAAAAGAGGTGCTGGAGATCACGCGCGACAAGGACAAGCTGGATCGCGCGTTGGGCGGCATCAAGGAGATGGGCGGCCTGCCGGACATCCTGTTCATCATCGATACGAATAAGGAGAAGCTGGCGGTGCAGGAGGCCAACAAGCTTGGCATTCCGGTGGTGGCTGTGCTGGACAGCAACTCGGATCCGGTGGGTGTGACCTATCCGATCCCGGGCAATGACGACGCGATCCGCGCGATCACGCTGTATTGTGATCTGGTGGCGGGTGCGGTGCTGGACGGCATCAGTGCCGAGATGGCGGCTTCGGGGCAGGATATTGGCTCGGCGGAGGATTTGCCGGCGGGTGCGATGGCCGAGGTCGAGGCGGCGATGGGTGACGCGGCGCACGCCTGAAGCGTGATGACCGAAAGCGGAAGCGCCGGAGGTCTGACTCACGCGACCGAACAACGATTTGGAGCGGGATAGGTGAGCGCACGCGAACTTGTCCCGCTCTCACGCAGAGCTGTGGAGAGGATGTGATGGCTGAGATCACGGCGGCGCTGGTCAAGGAGCTGCGCGAGAAGACCGGCGCGGGGATGATGGACTGCAAGAAGGCGCTGACGGAAACCTCCGGTGTGCTGGAGGATGCGGTCGACTGGTTGCGCAAGAAGGGCCTGGCGGCGGCGGCGAAGAAGTCAGGGCGTGTGGCGGCCGAGGGGCTGGTGGGCCTGGCGTCGGTGCCGGCGAAGGCGGCGATGGTCGAGGTGAATGCCGAGACGGATTTCGTTGCGCGCAACGAGACGTTCCAGGCGTTCGTTTCGGCGGTGGCGAAGGTGGCGCTGCATGTGGGTGAGGATATCGTGGCGATTGCCGCGGCGCCGTTCCCGAGTGGCAGCCGCACGGTGGCGGAGGAGCTGACGCACCTGATCGCGACGATCGGCGAGAACATGTCGATCCGACGTGCGCGGGTGATCAGTGTGCCGCAGGGCGCGGTGGCGACCTATGTGCATGCGGCGATCGCGCCGGGGCTGGGCAAGATCGGCGTGCTGGTCGGCATCGAGGGCGCCAGCGAGATCGCTGCGCTGGAAACGCTGGGGCGGCAGGTCGGCATGCATGTGGCTGCGGCGCGGCCTGAGGCGCTGGACATCGACGCCGTTGATCCGGCGGCGTTGGAGCGTGAGAAGGCCGTGCTGAGCGAGCAGGCGCGTGCGTCGGGGCGGCCGGAGAACATCATCGAGAAGATGGTCGAGGGCCGGATCCGGAAATACTACGAGGAGACGGTGCTGCTGGAGCAGGTCTGGGTGCATGACGGCGAGAGCCGTGTGAAGGCCGTGCTGCAGAAGGCCGGGGCGAAGCTGCATGGCTTCGCGCGGTTCCAGTTGGGCGAGGGCATCGAGAAGAAGGCGGACGATTTCGCCGCCGAGGTGGCCGCGGCCTCTGGTATCAAGGCGCCTGAGCCCGCAAATACCTGACGTCGTCTGCTCCCCTCCCGCGAGGGGAGGCGGACGTTGTCGGGTCTTTTTGCGCGAGGTTTCATGTCCGTACCGACCTTGTTTGAGCCGGTGACTTTTCGTTCGGTCACCGCACGCAATCGCGTTGCCGTATCGCCGATGTGCCAATACAGCGCGGTTGATGGGCTAGGCAGCGACTGGCACATTCAGAACCTCGGTGCGAAGGCCGCGGGTGGGGCGGGGATCGTGTTCACCGAGGCGACACATGTCTCGGCGGTGGGGCGGATCACGCCGGGTTGCCTCGGGCTGTGGAATGACCAGCATCAGGCGCTGCTGAAGCGGCTCGCCGACATTATCACGCTGTGCGGCGCGGTGCCGGGGATTCAGATCGCGCATGCCGGGCGCAAGGCGTCCAGCCAGGTTCCGTGGAAGGGTGGCAGGCCGACCGCGCCGGACGCGGGCGGATGGGTACCGCTGGCGCCGAGCCCGATTCCGTTTGTGGCGGGCGCGACCGATCCGACGATGCTGGCACCATCGGGCATCGCGGGAATCATCGGGCAATTCGCCGCCACCGCGCGGATGGCGCGCGAGGCCGGGTTCAAGATCGTAGAGCTGCATGGGGCGCACGGGTATCTGCTGCATTCGTTCCTGTCGCCGATCTCCAACCATCGCAACGATAGTTACGGTGGCGATCTGGAGGGGCGGTCGCGGTTCCTGATGGAAACGATCGATGCGGTGCGCGCCGAGTGGCCGGCGGAACTGCCGCTGTTCGTGCGGCTGTCGTGCGTGGACTACATGGCCGGCGGGTTGACGATTGAGGATACGGTCGCGCTGTGCGGCGAGCTGGCGGCGCGCGGCGATGTGGATCTGATCGATTGTTCCTCGGGTGGTGTGTCGCCGGATGCGCGCATTCCGTCGCTGCATGCGGGGTATCAGGTGTCGTTCGCCGATGCGGTGAAGCATGGCGCCAATATCGCCACCGGAGCGATGGGGCTGATCACCGAGCCGACGCATGCCGCCGAGATCATCGGCAATGGGCGGGCGGATATCGTGCTGCTGGCCCGCGCGGTGCTGGCGGATCCGGGCTGGCCGCTGCGCGCCGCGAAGGCGCTGGGAGCGAAGCCGCCGCTGCTGGACCAGTATCTGCGTGCAACGATCGCCTAGGGCGTATTTCCGCTGGCCGAAGACAGACCGGCAGCGTTGGAGCGATGCCACGAAAGACCGAGGAGCTCTGCCACTGGCCTTCCTCGCTGCCGCTCCGGCGGTGCCGATTTGTCTCCAGTCAAGCGAAACGTGCTCCAGTCGTTTCGTTACCGGTCACGACGGCGTGGCCGGACCTGCGGCCTCTCGCAGCATCCAGTTTCGTGCCAGCGCAACCTGCGGCTTGCGGGTCGTGCGCGTGGTCAACAGGAGCCAGGCGCCGGGGTTGGCCAGGCGAAGCGCGAACGGTGCGACCAGGCGGCCCGCGGCCAAGTCGGCTTCGATGAAGCCGACGCGCCCCATGGCGACACCCCACCCTTGTGCCGCCGCCTCGGCGCTCAGCACGTAACTATCGAATTTCGGACCGTTCATCGCATCGATCCCACGCAACCCGGCGGCGGTGAGCCAGTTGCGCCAGTCGTCCGGCGCGCCGAGCAAATGCAGCAGGGTACAGCGGCGCAGCATGCTTGGGTCGACGGGCGCACCGAGCGGGAACAGCGCCGGACTGGCCACCGGCCATAGATCAGCGTCCATGAGGTGATCGGCACGCAGATCGCCGGACAGCTCCGCCAGCGCGGGGGAACCGGCAAGAGAGGTGCGATCGACATAGCGTACCGCCAGATCAATGTTCTCATTGATCAGGTCGAGCGCACGGTATGATGTGACTAGCCGCAGTTCGATCGAGGGATGCAGCGCGGCGAAGCGCGGCAGGCGGGGGATCAGCCATTTCAGCGCGAAATGCGGCTGCGCGCTGATCGTCAGCGGCCTGGGACCACCGGACCCCATGATGGTCTGCACGCCATCCGCCAACCGCTCCAGCGCTTCGGTGAAGACGGGAGCCAGTCGCCGTGCCTCGTCGGTCGGGGTGACGGTATTGTTATGGCGGCGGAACAGCCGGCGGCCGGTCCAGGCTTCCAACACCTTGATGTGATGGCTGACGGCCGTGGCGGTGACATTCAGCTCGGCCGCGGCGCGGGTGAAGCTGCCGAGGCGGGCCGCGGCTTCGAAAGCGCGGCAGGCGTTCAGCGGTGGCAGGCGTGCCGCCATGGTGACCTCGCTGCCTGGGGTCCAGGTGGGCGGTTGGCCCGCAGGCCAACTTAAACTAGGCCCAGGCCACAAAGAATTCTAGGTCCCGGCGCCGGGACGCAGCGCTAGGGTGGGCGCAATCCGCTG
>DATHNE010000296.1:0-5694 GCA_035486355.1 Acetobacteraceae bacterium | reverse complement strand
GCGCGGATCGCAATTGCGTATCAGGGACCGGTGGCGCTGGAGGCAGAGCGGGCGTTTGCCGAGCTGCGCACCGAGGAGCCTGCGGCGGGACTGCTGGCCATCACCAGCCCGGACCGTCTGCACGCGGGGTGGACGGCGGCGCTACGGGCGCGGCGGGCGGGGCAGCGCGGGACGCATGCGCATATTGAGGACATCCTGGCACCCCTGGCGCCTGGCGCGGCGCTGGTGACGGTGCTGGACGGACACCCGGCGACGCATGCCTGGTTCGGATCGGTGCGCGGTCAGCGCGTGGTACCGCTCGGGCCGGATCATTTCGGGCAGAGTGGCGATATTCCGGATTTGTATCGCGAGTATGGCATCGACACCGACGCGATCCTGGATGCCTGTGCCCAGGCGCTGGTCGCCTAGAGACGTGCGCGCGTGACCACAATCGGTGGCGTGGTCGCCAGCAACCGCGAAACCCAGGCCAAACGCTTCATCCGTGGGGTCGGCCTGGAGGTTGGTGCGCTGGATGCCCCATACCCCGTTGATGCGACGGTGGCAACCGTTCGTTACGTTGACCGCTTCGGCAAGGCGGAGCTGCTGCGTCACTACCCGGAGCTGCTGCCACGCGCCGACTTGATCCGCGAGCCGGATATCATTGATGACGGCGAGCAGTTGGGATTGATCCGGAAGGATTCTCAGAATTTCGTGATTGCCTCGCATTTCCTGGAGCACTGCGAGAATCCGTTGGCGACCCTGCGTAATTTCGTGCGTGTGTTGAAGCCAGGGGGATATCTGGCGCTGGCAATCCCCAACACGGCCAATCCGCAAAGCTGCGACCACGGGCGGGTGTTGACGGAGTTCACGCATGTGGTGCGCGACGATGTCGAAGGGCCCGAGGTAAGCCGAGAGCATCACTATTGGGAATGGGTGACCTACGCCGGCAAGATGACCGGAGCGGTGGCAGAGGCTGAAAAGGCCAAGCTGATGGCGATGCGCTACAGCATTCATTACCATTGCTGGATCGCAGAGACGTTCGTGGCGTTTCTGAACAAAGCGATTGCGCGGGATCGCCTCGCGTTTGAGATCGTTGATCAGTACGAGAATGCATATGAGATCGCGGTGGCGTTGCAGAAGGCTGCTCCGGAGATACCTCAACGTAGCAATTGGTTGTGATCAGTTGTCGGTCGTATCCCGCCGTCACGCGGAAAGGCCTAGCGTTACTGGTCATTGCGAAGAGCGCAGCGACGAAGCAATCTCGCACCGCCACGGCGCCGCCGTCTGTGTGTCCCTGGACCGAGATTGCTTCGTCGCTACGCTTCTCGCAATGACAGCCGTGGTCTATACCTTTGCCAACACCTCGGCCCGGAAGCGACGCATCTCGGCCAGTGATGCGTTGATATCCGCCATCTCGAAGTCGAAATCGATCGCGATAACACCCAGATCACGTAACGCGCTCAGATCGGCGATGATCTCGGCATCCGTGCCAGAGAACAGGCGCCGCTCGCCGTCCGTGGCGATCGCATCGATGGACGGGCCATAGCGCTTCACCCGATAGGCCACTGCGACGGCGTTCTCCGGCCGCCCCGCCTCCACCGTCAGTTTGCGCAGGCGCGCGATGCCGGCGGCGAAGCGTGGTAGTGTGTCGTACAGGGCGTTACGGTTGCTGCCGATCGGATACCACGCGTCACCCAGCCGCGCCGCGCGGCGTAGCGAGGGACCACTCTCACCACCGACCCAGATAGGGATCGGTTGCTGTACTGGCTTGGGATCCATCAGCATCGTGCCGTCGACTTTCACGTATTTACCGTCGATCACCGGCTTGTGCTCGGTCCACAGTTTGCGGAAGGCCTGCACGTATTCGTCGGTCACCGCGCCACGTTCCTTGAACGGCGTCAGCACGACAGCGTTGGATTCCGATTCCAGCCACCCCGCGCCGATACCGACGGTCAGGCGGCCGCCGGACAGATAGTCGATCGTCGAAAGCATCTTGGCGGCGATCACCGCAGGACGATGCGGCACCACTAGTACCGCCAACACGATCCGTACCCGTGACGTCTTCGCGGCGATGAAAGATGCGGCCGCAACCTGTTCGTGCCGCTGTGTCGGTGCCGCGGACATGAACTCGCCGGATGCAGTGTAGGGGTAACCAGGGGCTGACATATCCGGCAGCAGCACATGATCGGTCAGGGTCAGGAAGTCGAAGCCCATCGCCTCGCCTTCGCGCGCCAGGCGCGTGATGTGCTCGGGTGACAGGACAGGGCCGCTGATAGGCAGATTGAAGCCGAACTGCATGATTTTCCCTCTTGCGTGTCGTTAGGCGAAGGCCTTGCGGATGCGGCCCCAGTCCTCGATGGCGTCTTCGGTCCCTGGGGTGATTGGGATGACGAACTGGGAATAGCCAGCGCCGCGCAGCACCTCGATCTGTTGCTTGATTTCCGGTTCCGTCGCGGTGAACGTGGTGCGGCGGATCAGCTCGGCGGTAATGAACGGGCGCTCCTCGTCCTTGACGAAGACGAAATGACCGCGATGGTTCATTAGATAGCGGGCGTCGGCAGGTTCGAAACGCTTGGCGACATCGATGTAGCCGGCCACCTGTTCGGCCACCGCCTGCGGCACGTCGGAGGTGTTCTGCCAACCGCTCATCGCCACGTCAGCCGCGCGATGCAGCAACACCGCAGCGCGAGGCCCCGCCTGCGCCATGGCGCGCGGACTGTCGGTGGGTTCGCCCGGCGACAGTACGCAGCCCGGCGCCCAGGCCGTGGCGTAGAGCGTATCGGCGCTGCGGCCCGCCTCAGCCCAACTGCCGCGCATCTCATCCATCCAGGCGGCACCGCGATCCACCGTGTCGACGAAGCACATCCACGCGGCACCATGTTTGGCCGCCAACGCGCGTGCCTTCGGTCCGTAGGCGGAGATGTGCAGGCGAACCGGGTCCTTGGTGTTGATCAGACCTTTCTCGGGATTGAGGAAGCGGATTTTGCGCAACTGGCCTTCGATCTCGGTTTCGACTGTCTGTTCGTTCAGCAGGCCGTAAACGACGCGGATATACTCATCCATGTCAGCCAGCTTCATCGCGCCCAGCCCCATCGCGCGTCGCGCCGAGAAGCCGGTGCCGACGCCGAAGTCGATCCGGCCGGGAGCCAAATGGTTGAGCGTGGCGAATGCGTTGGCGGTCACCGCGGCGATGCGGTTTGACGGGATAAGCACACCGGTGCCCAGGCGGATGCGCGAAGTTTTCACCGCCGCCGCGCCCATCGCAACGAAGCAATCCGCCGTCAGCATCTGCGTGTCATAGAACCAGGCGTGGGTGAAGCCGAGTTCCTCGGCGCGCTGTGCGAGCTTCCAGGCGTCGCCTGAGGTCGCGATGCCGATGCCGAAGTCCATGCGTTCCTCCTGTTATGTTGTCATTGCGTGGAGCGAAGCAACAACGCAATCTCGTGCGCTATCGGACCGAAATTGCTTGGTCGCCTCGCTCCTCGCAATGACAGTGGGTTAGACGTCGGCATACCGATCGATCACATCGCGCCACTTCAACACGTCCTCGGCGCCGCGGATCACGCCATGCAGTCCCGCCACACCCGTCACCGGTACCAGCACGCGACCAACGCCGAATTCCGCCAGGCGCGGGATCTCATCGAGATCATCCGGGATCGACACAGTGATTTCGATGTCGGCTGGGTTGCGGTCATGCGTGGTGGCCGTGCGTCGTGCCAGCTCGATCAGATCGCGCGGCACCCCGCGGCCGGGAAAGAAGCCTTGCGCCAATCGCCCGGCCCGCCGCGCCGCGGGTGGTGTCTGGCCGCCAATGATGATTGGTACCGCGCGATGCACCGGCTTCGGGCGCATGAACGCGTCCGTGAAATTCACGAACTCACCGTGATGCGTTGGCACATCCTGCGACCACAGCGCACGCATCGCAGCGATATACTCGTCGGTCCGTCGGCCGCGATCCTCGAACGGCACGCCGATCGCCTCGAACTCCTCTTTCAACCAGCCGACGCCAATGCCCAGCAATACGCGCCCACCGGACATCGCATCCAGCGTCGCGACCTGCTTGGCGCACACCACCGGATTGTGCTGCGCCAGGATCAAGATGCCAGTCGCGAGATGGATCCGCATCGTCGCCGCCGCGACATAGGCCATCCAGATCAGCGGATCGGGCAGCACGAAGTCCCCTTCCCCACCCGGCAGCTTGCCATCCGCGGTGTAGGGATAGGCGGACTGATACCCACGCGGAATGACGGTGTGTTCGACGGTCCAGGCGGACTCGAACCCCGCCGCTTCCCCTGCCTGCACCAGTTCAACCGCCCGCGTCGGATCGGTGAAGCGGCCGGTGTTGCAGTAGCGCAGACCGAACTTCATGACTTGGCCGGCATGCGCGAGGGCAAATCCAACCCCACGCCACGCAGATGGCCAAATAGCATTGCCAGTTTCGTGTGATCCGCCTCGGGCAGCGGCGGTGCCAGGATCGAGGCAATATTGCTGCGCAGATGCGCCTGGTCTCCGGTGCCGAACAGCACCACATCGACACCCGGCTCGTGCCGCACATAGCGATACGCGGCGTCGGTGACGGAGTTGGCGCCACCGGAATGAACCAGGAAACCGAGCGGATCGTCGTTCGCGGCCAGTTCGGCAGGCACCTTCCCCTCTCCCGCCAGCGCGCGCATGGTGCCTCTCAGATGTTCCGGCCGGGCAAAGATGCTGCGCACCGCGAACATCATCAGCGTGCCGACGCCGTTGGCCCGGGTGGCCGGAAAGACGCGTTCTCGTGATACCTGGTGCATCATGTGGAAGGCGATCATCGCCGCGTCCCATTGCGGGTCCCGCGCCGCACGATACAGCATGTCCTGGTTCGGATCGTTTGGTGCCGTCTCGGTGATGCCCAGGTGACGGAACTTGCCCTTGGCCTTCTCTTTCAGCAGCACCGGAACGATCACATCTCGGCTGTGTTCGTAGCTCGCTGGCGGCACGGCATGGAGCTGGAATACGTCGACGTAGTCCAACCCGAGGGTGCGCAATGAATTGTCCAGGCTCTGCGCAACCCATTCCGGGGTGAACTGTTTCTCACCGGATTGGCGCGAGACCTTGGTGCAGACCACAACGGCGTCACGTTTCACCCCGCGCAGGGCCTGGCCGACCACACCCTCGGTGCCATAGGCCGCGGCAGTGTCAATCAAGTTGACACCTTGGTCCAATGCCGCACGGATCAGCGCGACCGCATCGGCCTCGCTCTTGCCGGTGGACAGGCCCAGGCGGCTGTTGCCCCCGCATCCCAACCCGGCGACGCTGACCTTCAGGCCGGTCCGTCCCAGCGTGGTGTAGTCCATCGTTCATCCCTCCCCGCTCCCGCGCGTCAAGTATGGGCCGAGTGCCGCAAACCCCCAAGCCGTTGCGCCCAGTACGCCGCTGGGCTGATGATCGGCGCCAACAGGGAGGCGCGCCGATGTCGCTGCAAGGCAAGACCGCACTGATCACCGGATCCTACGCTGGGATTGGTTACGCAACCGCCGGCAAGCTCGCGGCCGCGGGCTGCACCGTGGTGCTGCATGGGATCGAAAAGATCCACGACGGGATTGCGGTAGCTGAACGTCTCGCGGCGGCCCATGGCGCCAAGGTTGTTTACCTGCGCGCGGATCTAATCGTGGTCGAGGAAATCGAATTCCTGATGAGCGAGATCACAGCCCGTTTCGGTGGTGTCGACATCCTGGT
>DATHNE010000295.1:0-32479 GCA_035486355.1 Acetobacteraceae bacterium | reverse complement strand
CCAGGATGTCACGTGCGAGACAGAGCATGCGCACGTCGAGCTGACGTCGATCCTGTTGCGGAACGGCGACCTCGAGCCAGCCGGCGGCGCCGAGCCGCTCGACCAGGTCACGACACACCGCGTCCACCTCGGCATGGCTGGTACCAATCGCGGGGAGGTGTTCGCTCGCCCACGCATCCAGCCGCGACGCGAAATCGCGATGCCGGTCGTCGAAGAACGGCCAGGTCAAAAAATCCGTGTCACTCACGATCTTGCGCTCACGTCCCGTGGACCTGCCCTTAGTCCCCTTGGAAGATCGGTCGCTGCTTGTCGACGAAGGCACGGTAGGCGCGGCCATAATCCTTGGTCTGCATACAGATCGCCTGGGCCTGCGCTTCCGCCTCGACCGCTTCGTCGATCGTCATGCTCCATTCCTGATGCAGGCAACGTTTGGTCATCGCGTGCGCGAAGGTCGGACCCGCAGCCAACGACGCAGCGAGCGCCTGCGCCTCGGCGAGCAGTTCCCGCGACGCGCACAACCGGTTGTAGAAGCCCCAGCGTTCCGCTTCCGTCCCCGCCATGGCGCGGCCGGTGTAGAGCAGGTCGGCGGCACGCCCCGCGCCGACGATGCGCGGCAGGATATTGCACGCGCCCATGTCCGCGCCGGCGAGGCCGACGCGGGTGAACAGGAATGCAACCTTGCTTGCCTCGGTGCCGAGCCGCAAATCAGACGCCATGGCAAGGATGGCCCCAGCGCCAGCGCAAATGCCGTCGATGGCTGCGATGATCACCTGGGGGCAGGCCCGCATCGCCTTCACCAGATCGCCGGTCATCCGTGTGAAGTCGAGCAACCCCTGCATGTCGCCCGCTTCCCGCATACGCACCAGCGGACCGATGATCTCATGCACATCGCCACCGGAACAAAAATTACCGCCCGCGCCGGTGATAACGACCGTCTTTACCGCGTCGGCATACAGCAGGGCACGAAACGTATCGCGTAGCTCGGCGTAGGATTCGAACGTGAGGGGGTTTTTCCGCTCGGGCCGGTTGAGCATGATCGTGGCGACCTTGCCTTCCAGCGACCACAGGAAGTGTTCCGGTTGATAGGTGGCAAAATCGACGCGGCCGCGGTCATGGTTCAGCGCCATAATGCAATACCCTTGGTGCTTGGTGAACGAACGTTCATTTTGTGATAGTCCGCACAATGACCTAGCGCGTCAAGGGGCCGCTCACGCGTTGCGTGCGCCGTGGAATGTTTGACAGTGCATGACGTCGGGCGGAAAATTGAATGATCGTTCAGGCGCAATCAGCCGCACGATCAACTGCGGGAACGTCACATGGCCGGCACCGATGAACTTCGCTACGCGATCCAGGACGGCATTGCCACCATCACACTGAACCGGCCCGATAAGCTCAACGCCTTCACCATCGGCATGATCGATGCCTGGGCGGCGTGCCTGCGCGAAGCGCAGAGCGATCCGTCGGTGCACATCGTCGTGGTCACCGGCGCAGGGCGCGCGTTCTGTGCCGGAGGTGACATGGCACAATTGGGGACGGAAGCGCCCGCCGCGCTCGATCACAAGCGGTTCCTTTGGGACCACGTTCAGCAGATACCGCTGACACTGGAGGCCATGGACAAGCCGGTGATTGCGATGGTGAACGGCGTCGCAGCCGGTGCGGGCATGGATATGGCGCTGATGTGCGACCTGCGGTTTGCCTCGGATAAGGCGCGGTTTGCCGAAAGCTACGTCAAAGTCGGGTTAGTACCCGGTGACGGTGGCGCCTGGTTCCTGCCGCGCCTGGTCGGTTTGGATCGGGCGCTGGAACTGATGTGGACCGGCGACTTCATTGATGCATCCGAGGCGCTGCGGATTGGCGCCATAACGAAAGTGTTTCCCGCAGACGAACTGGAAGCGCGAACCTATGCGTTCGCGGCGCGCCTTGTGGCAGGTCCGCCGCTCGCCATCCGCATGATCAAACGCGCCGCCAGCCAGGGCCTGCGCACCGACCTGCGCACCTCCCTCGATCTCATTTCGTCGCATCTCGCGTTGGTCATTCAGAGCCAGGATCATCAAGAGGGCGTGCGTGCATTTCAGGAGAAACGTCCACCGCGATTTCGCGGCAATTGAGCGCTGGCAGATGCTGCCAGGATCGCGCGCCGCTAATTGACAGGTCAACAGAATGAGTGTTCAGTCAGTTGGAATGCAGGTGCCTGGCAACGCTCCCTCAGCCGAGCGACAAGAGCCCGGCCAACCAGGCAACTGGGGGAGCGAAGCCACACCATGTCCGTTTCTCCATTCGTCCAACCGGCGGCCCGTTAGACCATGCGGCGCGCGGTCCGTTGTCTCCTGACGCTTGGCATCATGGGATGGCTGGCGCTGCCACCGCTGCAGGCCAGCGCGGCCGAGGCGTTCCCGCAGCACACAATCCGTTTCATTGTGCCATTCGCCGCCGGCGGGGGCACCGACGTCCTGGCTCGTTCGATCGCGCAGGCGATGACGTCGTCGCTGGGCCAGTCGGTCATCGTCGACAATCGGCCGGGGGGCGCCACCGTCACCGGCACCCAACTCGTCGCACGGTCGGCCCCTAACGGCTACACGCTGTTGTTCACAGCCAATCCCTTCACCGTGAATCCGGCACTGCTGGGGAGCCTGCCGTATGACACCGTGAAGGACTTCGCACCGGTCACGCTGGTCGCGCGCTCCCCGCTCCTGCTAGTGGTGACGCCATCGGTTCCGGCACACAGCGTCACCGAATTGATTGCACTGGCGAAGCGCGAACCCGGCACGCTGAACTATGCTTCCTCGGGCATCGGCGGCCCCGAGCAAATGGCGGGCGCGTTGTTCGCGACCATGGCCGGCGTGAAGATCGTGCACGTGCCTTTCAAAGGCAGCGGTCCGGCGCTGACTGCCTTGCTGGGCGGTGAAGTGCAGATGTCATTCACTAGCCTGATCACCGCATTGCCAAGCGTCCAGGCGGGCCAGCTGCGCCCCCTCGCCATCACCGCCTCCGAGCCATCGAAGGCGCACCCGCAATGGCCGACGGTGGCCGATGCCGGCCATTTGCCCGGGTTCGAAATGATCACGTGGTACGGCGTGGTCGCCCCTGCCGGGACCCCAGGCCCGGTGATCGACAAGCTGCGCACGGCGATTGTTGCGGCGCTGGCCGATCCGACCATCACCGATCGTCTCGCGCATATTGGCGCCGAACCCGTGGGCGACGAACCGGCGGCGTTCACTACCTTCATCGGCCGCGACATGGCGCGCTACCAGCGGCTTGTGCAAGAGGGGGCGATTCACAAGGAATGAGCATACCGCCTACCATCTAAACCGGACAGATTGGACAGCAGATGATCTACACCGTGGAGATCACCTTCAGCGCAGCGGATCAGGAAGACGAGTGGAACGCGTGGTACTCGCCGCACCTATTCACGCTTCTCTCAGTGCCCGGATTCGAAACAGCGCAGCGTTTCCGCCGGCCGGTTGGCGACGGTTATACTTACTTGGCCGCCTATTCGATTTCAAGCGCCGGCGTATTCGAGAGTGATGCGTATCGTGCCATCGGCGGCGGCGGCGCCGCGAGCATCCGGTGGAAGGCCGCCATCCGGCGCAAGCGCAACCTGTTCGACGGTCTGGCGCGCCTGCCCGAGGTGTCGGACGACCATCGTCTCGTGCTGCTTGACCAAGCCGCACCGCCCCAGGAATTACCCAACCTGATGTTCGTGCCGTTGCACGCGATCGCGCTCGACCGCTCGATCGAACACCGGTTGCTGACAGTCGTACACCGCGACGATGCGACGCAGCCCGCGCTCGCGGATGACCCGCGCTTCGCAATCTATACGCCGATGACGGAGCGACGCCTCGCGAGCCATTCGAGTCGCGCATGATCTACATGGTTGAATGTGCGCTGGGACCCGAGCAGACAGATGATGTCTGGACTCGATGGTATGCCGATATGAAGCCACCCGAACGCCTGCTGTCGGTGCCGGGCTTCCGATCCGCGCAGCGATTTCGCGGCATCGGCGCGCGGCGCCAGCATTATCTGGCGCTGTACGACGTTGAATCGTCGGAGGTCATGTCCAGTCCTGCCTATCGCGGCATCGGCGGCGGCAACTTCCTGACCGATGTGTGGAAACCATTGATCCAGATGTGGCAGCGCAATCTGTTCAAGTGCGACACGCTGGCGCCGCGCGTGCCGCAGGATGCCGCCTTGGTACTGGTCGACGCCGCTACACCCGACCTCGTGCTTCCCGGATGCACGATCCAATGGATGCGGTGTGTCGGGCTGGACCGGACGACACAGTTCCGTGGGCTCGCGGTCGCGACGCGCGCGGCGGCCGACGCCGTTGTGTCCGCGGCGTCGGCCGTTGGCGTCTTCCTGCCACGCACTGCCTGCATGGTCGCGCCAGCCCCATGAACGACCGGCGTTACATGCGGCGCGCACGATTCGAGACCCGGCTGACCGAGGCGATGATCGATCACTTCACTGGGTCGGGCCTGTGGCGCAATCGCGTCATCACGGACTATGTCGACGAATTCGCGGCGAGGTCGCCCGACAAGCTGGCCATCATCGATCAGCGCGGCAGTTGCACCTATGCCGAACTGCAACAGCTTTCGTTGCGCTGCGCCGCGGGATTCCTGCGGCTCGGCCTCGCACCGCAGGACGTGGTGTCGCTGCAACTGCCGAATTCACGCGAATGGGTGATCCTGCATCTCGCCGCGACCCGCATCGGTGCTATCACCAATCCGCTCGTGCCGATGTATCGCGAGCGCGAGCTGGACTTCATGCTGCGGCTGGCGGAGGCACGGCTGCTGGTGGTACCGGACCGGTTCCGCAACCACGATCACGCCGCAATGGCGCTGCGGTTGCGTAAGATGGTGCCTGGCGTGGAACAGGTGATGGTGATCGGCGAGGCGGTGCCGGACGGCTGCCTGGCATGGCACGACTTCATCGAACGGCCGTGGGAGCGTGAGCTGGATCTCTCACAGTTGGCCACACTGCGCCCCGCGCCGAATGAGGTGACCGAGCTGATTTATACCTCCGGCACCACTGGCGAACCGAAAGGCGTGCTGCACACCAGCAACACCATCGTCACGCCGCAGATCGCACTTGGCGAGGTGCTGCGGTTGACCGGTGACGATGTACTGCACGTCGCCTCCACCTTCGGACACCAGACCGGGTTCCTCGGCGGCGCACGTCTGCCGCTGCAGCTCGGCGCGACGGTCGTCTATCAGGATGTATGGGATCCGGAAGCCTTCCTCGCCGCGATCGGCCGCCATCGCATCACCATTTCCAATGGGGGCCCGACCTACCTGCAGGACATGATGCGCGCGCCCGGGCTTGATCAGCATGACCTTTCCTCGTTCCGGATTTTCCGGTGCGGTGGTGCACCGATTCCGCGCCCCCTGGTACGCGAGGCCAAGGCACGGCTGCCGCATCTGTCGGTACACAGTGGCTGGGGCCAGTCGGAAAATGCCGTGGTGACCATGACGCGCCCGGGCGATCCGGAAGCGAAGATCGTGGAGACCGACGGGCAGGTGCAGCCCGGGATGCAGGTGCGCGTCGTGGATGCCGCCAATCAGTCCATCGCGATGGGTACGGAAGGGCGGCTGCAATGTCGCGGCGCGTTCCTGTTCGTCGGCTATGCGCGACGCCCGGATCTGACGGCGCAGTCATTCGTCGAGGATTGGTTCGACACCGGTGATCTTGCCACCCAGGACGCCGACGGCTTTGTCCGCATCACCGGCCGCACCAAGGACATCATCATTCGCGGCGGCGAGAATATTCCGGTCTCGTATGTAGAAAATACCCTGTACGAGAACCCCTCTGTGCAGGACGTCGCCGTGGTTGCCATGCCAGATGAGCGCTTGGGCGAACGCGCCTGTGCCTTCGTTGTGTTGCGACCCAATGCAGAACTGACGATGGCGACGATGCAGGCACACATGCAGCGTAGCGCCGTCGGCAAGCAGTACTGGCCCGAGCGGCTGGAGATTATCACGGAGATGCCGCGTGCGGCCAACGGCAAGATCCGCAAGGCGGATCTACGCGCGAGGCTCGCCAGCGAAGGGTAGTGGCCGCGCGGCTCCGCTGGCTATTGGCCAGCGGGCTTGTCGACAAACTTCGACCAGCGCGCGATGTCGCGTACGATGGTCACCGTGAAGTGCTCCGGGCTGTCGGCAACGGTAATGAACCCGAGCTCCAGCAGCCGCTTCTGCACGTCGGGCTGGTGCATGACGGTGTTGATGTCCTGGCTTATCTTCTCGATGATCGCGGCCGGCGTATGGGCCGGCGCCAGCAGACCATACCAGACACCGGAATCGAAATCCGGCAGGCCGACGGCTTCCGCCACTGTGGGAATTTCGGGGGCCGCTGGCGAATGCACCGCGGTGCTCACCGCCAAGGCGCGCAATTTGCCGGCCCGCACCTGACTGAGCGTCGTGGAGATCGACCCGAACATCAGTTGCACTTCATTGGACAGCAGGGCCGTCATAGCCGGCGCACTGCCTTTGAACGGGACGTGGACCATTTGCGTACCGGTGAGGGATTCGAACAGCCGCATTTCCAAATACGGGGACGTGCCGGTGCCGCTGGAGCCATAGTTCAGCGTGCCCGGCTTCGACTTTGCGTATGCCACGAGCTCAGCGACGGAGTGGACCGGCACTGCCGGATTGACCAACAGAATGTCCGGCACGAATGCGAGTTCGGTGATCGGCGCGAAACTCTTCACCGGGTCATAGGACAGGTGATGTTCGCTCGGCGTGATCGTGTGCGCATTCGTCACCGCGGCGATCATCGATCCATCGGGATTGGCCTGCGCGACCACCGCGGCGGCGATGCTGCCATCGGCACCTGGCCGGTTTTCCACGACCACGGGTTGGCCCCACATCGCGGAAAGGCGCGGCGCGATCAGCCGTGCCAAGGTGTCGGTGCCGCCACCCACTTCGAATCCGACGATCAGGCGCACCGGTTTGCCCGGCCAGGTTTGTGCCCAGGCCTGTGTGCCGCACAGCAGCATGGCACATGCACACAAGAGCCGACCGAAGGCACGCAACAAACACTGGCTGATCATTCACATCTCCTCCGGCCGCTTAGTTGATTGCGATATCATAACAGGATCCGGTGTCGTCCGATAGTCAACATGAAAACGCGGTTTCGTGCATGTCTTGACAGCGACGCGATTAACTGAACAATCATTCAGTCTGTGTGAGGGCAGTCGCTGTCATGCACGGCTGAGTGAGTCGCGACCGGCGCCGACTCGCACTTTGGCCGCAAACAGAAGGCGCGCTGGCGAAGGGAGTGGAACGATGAACGCCAGCGCGCTATCGCCGCGGCCCGCAGCCCGATTCCTCGACGCCATGGCCAATCTGTCGATGTCGCAGCTTCCCGAAGCGGTGACCGCGCAGGCCGCACGCAGCTTGCTTGATAATCTGGCGTGCGGACTCTTCGGTGCCTGCTTCCCATGGGGCAAGGCAGTTGCGGCGCATGCGATGGATGAAGGCGCCGGCGGCAAGGCGACGCTGTTCGGTCGCACCGAGCGCGTGTCGCCATCACTCGCCGCACTGGCCAATGGCACGATGATCCATGGCTTCGAGCTCGATGACATCATCCTCGGCTCGCTCGCCCATCCCGGCACCGTCGTGATCCCCGCGGCGCTGGCCGTCGCCGAGGCGTATGACGCGCCGATGGATCGGTTGATCCTGGGCATCATCGGCGGCTACGAGACGATGGCACGTCTGGGCGCCGCATTGGGCGAGGAATGCAACACCAAGGGCTTTCACACGACCGGTGTCGCCGGCGCGATTGCCGCCGCGGTGGCCGCTGGTGTCACACGCGGCATGTCTGCCCTGCAAATTCGCAACGCGGTCGGCATCGCCTGTTCCCAGGCCTCCGGTATCAAGGCATTCACGCAAGGCACCGGCGGCATGGTGAAACGCCTGCATGGCGGTCATGCCGCGTCCTGCGGCGTGGTTGCCGCCTCACTCGCGTCGCGCGGTTTCACTGGGCCGCTGGATGCAATCGATGGGCGCTATGGCTTGCTGGACGTGATCGGCGGCCCGACGGCGCAGCCCGACCTGATGATCCAGGGACTTGGCGACAACTGGGCGATCGGCCGCGTCTGGATCAAGATGTTTCCGTGCTGCGGCGTGATCCACAGCGCGGTCCATGGGCTGGAAGCACTGCGGCAGGATCATGCGATCCAACCCGATGCGGTGCGCAGCGTGCGCATCGGTGCCGGTCGGCGTGCCGTGGATCAGAATGGCGATCCGACCGCAAGCGAACCGATGACCGCACAATACAGTCTGCAGTTCTGTGCCGGCGTTGCGCTGACCGGCGACATTCGCGACCCGGCTTCGTTCCTGCCGGCCGCCCTGCAAGACCCGGCTGTGCGCGATATGATTTCACGTGTGGAACTGTACGTCGATCCCGATGTAGAGGCCGTGTTCCCAAGGCAGTTCGGCGCCCGCCTCGATGTCACGACGAAGTCCGGCGAACGCTTCGAAACCGTGGTGTGGGAATCGCACGGCACGCCATCCGATCCCTGTTCCGACGATGACCTGGAACGCAAATTCCGCCGCCTGTGCAACGGTTATGACGATCGGCAGGCCATCGAGCGGGTGGTCGGCGTCATCGACCGCATCGCCCAGGGCAGCAGCACCGTCAGCGAACTGTCGGCCGCATTGCGGTTGCAGCCGCCGCGCACGCCGGTCGGCTTCGAGGCCTGACGATGGCTGCCGCGCAAAACTGGGACGTCATTGTGGTCGGTGGCGGAATCGCCGGCCTCACCGCCGCCAATCGCTCGGCCCAAACCGGTCTCCGCACTGTGGTGCTGGAGCAGAGTGAAGCTGACAAGTATCTGTGCAACTCGCGCTTCACCGGTGGGACGTTCCACGTCTGCATGAACGACATCATGACGGACAGCGACAAGCTCGGTCACATTATCGAAGCGACGACCCAAGGCTTCGCGCGGCGTGACCTTGCTGCGGCGATCGCCGCCGATGCCGCGCGCGGCGTGCGATGGCTGCAGCAGGAAGGCATCCGCTTCATCAAGGCGAGCTCGGCGCCGCATCAGGCCTGGGTGATCGCACCCCCTGGCCGCACGCGGCCCGGTCTCGATTGGGAGGGCCGCGGCGGCGACGTGTTGCTGCGCACGCTGGAGGCCAGGCTGATGACACATGGCGGCCGCGTGCTGCGCGGTGAGCGCGCCGACGAATTGCTGATGGAAGATGGGCGTTGTGTCGGTATTGCCACGCGCATCGGCACGCGCTTCACCGGCAGGGCCGTGGTACTTGCGGATGGCGGATTCCAGGGTGATCTGGAACTGGTTCGCACCTACATCACGCCGGAGGCCGAGAAGCTGCGCCAGCGCGGGGCAGGAACCGGCCTCGGCGACGGTCTGCGTATGGCAACGGCCGTGGGCGCGGCACTGATCGGGCTCGATCGCTTCTATGGCCATCTGCTCAGCGTCGATGCACTGCACAATGACCAGCTCTGGCCGTATCCCTATGTCGATGCGGTGGCCACCGCCGGCATCGTGGTCGGTCGCGACGGCTGCCGGTTTGCCGATGAAGGCAATGGCGGCGTCTTTCTCGCGAATGCCGTGGCGAGGCTTGATGATCCACTGTCCGCCATGATGATTGGTGACGAATCGATCTGGCAAGGTCCTGGGCGGCAGGGACTGATCCCAGCCAATCCGCATCTGCCGAATGTCGGCGGCACGATGCATCAGGCCGACACGCTGGCGCAGCTCGCCAATGTGGCGAGATTGCCGGCCGCCGCCCTGACGGAAACCATTGCCGGCTACAACGCGGCGCTGCAGGCGGGAACGCTGGGACAGTTGCAGCCACACCGCACGCCCAACCGCTACAAGCCGATGCCGATCACGCAGCCGCCGTTTTTCGCCGTGCCGATGTGCGCCGGCATCACCAACACGATGGGCGGCATTGCCATCAACGGCCACGGCCAGGTTCTCAACCGCGATGAAACGCCAATCTCCGGCTTGTATGCCGTCGGTGCGACGACCGGTGGTCTGGAGGGCGGCCCGGCGGTCGGCTATGTCGGCGGTCTTGTGAAGGGCGTCGTCTTCGGCATTCGGGCGGCGGAGCATATCGCCGCCGGTTCGCCACGCGGCTGAGGGCTCGATGACAATCCGTGACCAAAAGGAGTTCGTCGCAGGCATCCTGTTCGCGACGATCGGCGTGATCGCGGTCTTCCAGTCGCAATCCTACAAGATAGGCACGATCACCCGCATGGGCCCGGGCTATTTCCCCGCCATGATTGGCATCGGGCTCATTCTCACCGGTACCACCTCGATCGCACGTGGCCTGTGGCAGGCACACCCCGAACGGCTCGACAATCTACACTGGCGCGACATGGCTCTCGTGCTTGGAGCGGCATTGCTGTTCGCGGTGCTGATCGATCGCCTGGGCTTGATCGAGGCCATCGCTGCGCTGGTTGTCGTGAGCTGCAGCGGGCGCATCCGGCAGCGCCCCTTCGAAGTCCTGGCCATCGGAATCGCACTGATCGCGCTGGCCGTCGGCGTATTTATCTACGGCTTGAACATACCGGTATCAATCTATTAGCGGAGGCCCGGCAGGGCGGACGATGGACGTTTCATGATCGAGCATTTGTCCTTGGGGTTCAGCGTCGCGCTGTCCCCGATCAATCTGCTCTACTGCCTGATCGGCGCCACGTTGGGCACGTTTGTCGGCATCCTGCCGGGCCTGAGCCCGGTCACCGCCATCGCGATGCTGTTGCCGATCACCTTCAAGATCCCGGCCATCTCCTCGCTGATTATGCTGGCGGGTATCTACTATGGCTCGCATCATGCCGGCGCGACGACCGCGATCATGCTCAACATGCCGGGTGAGCCATCATCGGTGGTGATCTGCCTCGATGGGCATCCGATGGCGCGCAATGGGCGGGCCGGTGTCGCTCTATGCACCTCAGCCCTTGCGTCGTTCTTTGCCGGCTGCGTCGCCGTCATTGTCGTCGCGTGGTTTTCGCCGCCGCTGGCCACGGCGGCCCTCCAGTTCATGGCCCCGGAGTATTCCGCGGCGATTGTCCTGGCACTTGTCGCCGTATCCGTTCTGTCCGGTCGGTCGCTGGCGATGACCCTGTCGATGGCACTGCTCGGACTTCTGTTGGGCACCGTCGGCACCGACATCAATTCCGGTGCGCTGCGCTTCACGTATGGCTTTCCGCAACTTGCCGATGGGGTCGAATTCGTTGCTGTCGCGGTAGGCTTCTTCGCATTCGCCGAGATCATCGCCCATCTCCCTACGGCAGAGGTGGAGAAAATCGTCGACACCAAGCTCACTGCCCTGATCCCGACGCGCGCGGATTTCGCCGCGGCCTGGAAGCCCGCTTTGCGTGGCACGTTGTTGGGGGGCGCACTCGGTATCCTGCCAGGCACCGGACCATTGCTCAGTTCGTTCGCCTCCTATGCAATGGAAAAGCGGTTGTCGCGCACGCCGTCGCGCTTCGGGCATGGCGCCATCGAAGGCATCGCGGGACCCGAGGCTGCCGGCAACGCAGCGGCACTCACGCATTTCATTCCCATGCTGACGCTGGGTGTTCCGGCGGGCGCGACGATGGCGCTGATGCTGGGCGCGATGCTGATCCAGGGCATCTCACCTGGCCCGCAGGTGATGACGCAGCATCCGGATCTGTTCTGGGGCCTGATCGCCAGTATGTGGATCGGCAACATGATGCTGCTAGTGCTGAACCTGCCACTGGTCGGCATTTGGGTTCGCCTGCTCAGCATCCCCTACCGATTTCTCTACCCGACCATCCTGGTGTTCTGTTGCATCGGCGTCTACAGCGTCAACAATTCCTATTTCGACGTGTTCGTCGCGGTCGCGTGCGGCGGTGTCGGCTACATTCTGCGACAGCTCGGCTGCAGCCCCGCGCCTCTCGTGCTCGGTCTTGTGCTCGGCCCGATCCTGGAGGAGAACGTTCGCCGCTCGCTGATCCTGTCGCGCGGCGACCCGAGTGTGTTCGTGTCACGTCCGATCAGCTTGGCGCTGCTACTAATCGCGATCGCAACAATCGCGGCCTTCTCGTTGCCGAAGCTTCTTCAGGTCCGCATGGCTGGGCCGGGGGAAAAAGCCGTGACCCCGGAGTAGACGATGCCAAACGATCCCGTACCAAACTATCAGATGCCAAGCTATCCGATGATAGCGCTTGCACTGCGATGGAAGCGCGCGATCCCGTTTGTTGTCGCAGGTGTGCTGTTGCTGACGGGCGCATGGACCATGGTCCGCACCGGCATTCCCGAGATGCTGCTGTGTGGCGTGGTGCTGGCAGCCGCGGGATACATCGTCGTTCGGATCGCGCTGGAGCTAATCGAGGTTATTTCGGATACGTTGCTACCGCGTTGATGTGGTCCGGGCACGTCGCGCAAAGCGACGGCACCGAGGCACAAGTTGAAAGACAACAGGTCTGGGGAGAAAACAATGCTTCGATCGACATTGCGGGCGCTTGCGTTATCGATCTGTTGTGCGGTTGCCACGATAGGCACGCCGGCACGTGCGGCCTATCCCGACAAGACGGTGCGTTTCGTGGTGGGCTTCGCACCGGGGGGCGGCACCGATACACTGTCGCGACTGTTCGCCAAGAAGCTCAGCACCAAGTGGCACCAGCCCGTCATCGTTGAAAACCGTCCGGGGGCCAACGGGTCCATCGCCGAAGATCTGGTGGCACATTCACCACCCGATGGATACACGATCGCCTGGATAACAAACGCCCACACGATCACGCCGAGCCAGTACAAGCTGAACTACGATCCGATCAAGGACTTCGAGCCGATCACATCGGTTGCCTCGACCTGTGACGTGCTGCTTGTACCGGCGGCGTCCAACATAACATCCATTCAGGATCTGATTGCGAAGGCCAAGGCCGCGCCGGGCAAACTGACCTTCGGCAGCGATGGTACCGGCACCTTGCCGTATATCGAAATGGCATTGTTGATGCAGCTAACCGGCATCAACATGGTGCATGTGCCCTACAATGGTGGCGGCCCGGAGATGGTTGCCCTGCTTGGCGGTGAGGTCGAATTGGGCTGGGCCTCGCTGGCGACATCGATCTCGGAAATTCAGGCGGGGAAACTGCGTGCTCTGGCGGTCAGCACGACCCGACGTTCCGCGATCATTCCAAATGTGCCAACCGTCGCGGAGGCCACCCATCTGACGGGTTTCGACACACGCGAATGGTTCGGCGTATTGGCCCCCGCGGGAACGCCGAAACCGATCGTCGACAAGATCTATGCGGACCTTATGGATGTGCTCAAGGAACCCGACGTTCAGACATTTCTGCGCGCGCGCAACTTCGATCCCGATGGGGAGACGTCGGCGCAGTTCGCCAAGATAGCTGATGATGACATCAGACACTGGGCGGAGGTTCTGCGGGGCGCCAAGATGAATTAGGGCGCAGGAGATCTCGTCCGGAAATCCTGGGGAGAATAGTTGGATGCAAATACAGCGCACTGGCAGTCGGCGGCACCATATCGCGGTCATCGACGGCCCGAACATGTCCAATCTCGGCGCGCGCAGCAAGAAGGTCTTCGGGTCCATTGGCTCACTCGATGATCTCAAGCGTTACGTGGCCGAATTCGGCGTGCAGCTCGGCGTGGAGGTAGAAAGCTTTTCGTCCAACTATGAGGGCGCGATCCTTGAGTACATCCACGAATCAGCGACGCGCGTGGACGCCTATATCATCAACCCTGCTGGTCTGACCGCGACGGGCGGCGCGGTTCGACATGCGCTGCAGGAGACCGAACGTCCTGTGATCGAGGTGCATTTTGCCAACCGCGCGGCGGCGAGCCACCCCGTCCCGTCCGCGTTCACGCATACCGCAACCGGCATGTTCATGGGCCTGCGGCAGTATAGCTATGTCGCGGCCCTTCTGTCGCTGACGCTGGCGCTCGACGATGAGACTTTCCTTGGTGCCGCGCCCGCATAAGTGGTGACGGTGAGCGGCAATGTCCGCCCATCTCATGGCGCGCTGGCGCGACCTGTTCAACGCGAACTTCGATGTTCTGCTCTACGATCTGACACCTAGACGACGGCGAAGCCGCGACAATCGCCATTGCCGTAAAGCGGCACCTCTTCCCGGTTATCGATGAAAGGAGGGGGCGAGCACGCGCCGTTGCTTTTATGAAAACGCAAGGGTCGGCTTGGTCCCTCGATGTTCTGCGCCACCCTTCGGTCACCGCTCACCTTGGCGATCAAACTGCCGTCGAAGCCCTCTGCTTGGCCCTTCGTAACGGTCGAATGCACATTCCGTCAGAAAGCGCAGACCACGTTGTCACGCTTATTGGTAGGCAGCGCGCGATCGATTGCACTTGTCTGCCTAGCTATCGAACGCGATGTGGTCCGGGAAATAGTGTTCCAGATGTTCACGAAGGTCGTGCCCCAGGTGGTGGTGTAGGAGCTGTGGGTAAGTGGCCCGCCGTAGCGACCGGCGAGGAGTCTGGCGTAGGCGGGCCAGTTATCCACAGCTCCTACACCACCACCTGGGGCACGACCCTTCCCTCGCCCTTTGTGAAGAAAGTAATCCATTTGGCTAAGTATATTTGATGGCCTGGATTGGAGTTGGTGATGTCCGTTTATCGGGGCTGGCACATGCGTCGCCGTCGACACATCGGGACCGGAACCAGTAATTCGAACTGAGATACCACCGAATTTTCCGTTCGTTCGCTGACAACTCATCGCGGGCGCATCAACGACCGTCCATGTCGGCAAGGAGCGCGCTGGCCAAGCACCGCTACGAGTGGCTGATCGCGGAGCGCGAACGGCGCATTTGTGAGGTCCGACTAGCCGCCGAGAAGGCTGAAGCCAAGCGCATTGCGCCCGCGGCGGCGGCACGTCAGGCCCGGATCGACGGACTGCTATCGGATGCCAATGCACTTGAACGTGCCGAGCGCATCCGTGTCTATGTGGGCGCCGTTTGCGGCCGCACGACAATCGCTGGATTTGGGGCGCAGGGGATCGAGAGTTGGGCTGAATGGGCGCTCGCGATTGCCGATAGGCTGGGCCCGCTCGTCGAGGGTCGCTTTCTGCGGCAACGCCCGGATGAGACCGACGGACGAGAAGCCGCCGATTAGGGAAGTTGCAACGTTTCTGACCGCCGACGTCCGGCGTTCAGGCCATTCCGTATCCACAATATGTCGAGATGGCGCGCCGAGGCAATGCAATGTCCTGCCAAATTCGCCGGACCAAGGCGGGTGTTCACCCTCGGGGAGGCCGTTCGGCCTCATGGCGGTCTGGGCGCAAGTCCCAATCGGAGCAGTCAAGGGACGCGAAACACGACGAAAATCATGCACATATCATACGCATAGCAGGATATTTGCGGAAATACAACAGTCAGATCAATAGCTTGTGATAATACGCGGCGGACTTAAAATCCGTAGCCCGATTTGGCGTGGGGGTTCGGGTCCCCCGGCGGGCACCAAGGAGCCGGGAGAGCTGCCACATTTCGTCGATCCGCGCACAACTCCTGTGCGGCGCGGCGATGTTATCGCGCCTGGGTGCTGCGCCTAAACGCGTGTCATCGCTTTGTGAGGGCATATCTTCCACGCAGATATCGGCAAACGCCGCGCGGCAAATGCAATCCCGCCTCATCGAGAGCCTGCAGAATAGCTTGCAGCGCGCCCCCTGAGTCGCGTTGCGCACATGTCGTTCGTCGTATGCGCGCTGCCACGCGTACGACGCCGTGCTGCGCGCCAGATCGTCTGCCTTGGGTCACATCCGACGGCCGCGGTCAGCGGCACGCCGATCAGGAGGGGTCGAATGCGTACAAGTCTGCTGGCCAGTGCGGCCATCATGGTAACCGCCGTGGGACTGAACACCCATGCGTCGGCTCAGACCACCTCCACCCTGCCGCCCGGCCCATTGTCGGGCACTTTTGTGACCGCACCGTATTCCGCGACGGCGGCGAACAACAACAACAACTATCAAACGGCGCTGTTGCCGGGCCCGCTGGCCAATCCAACACCGGGATCGTTTGTGGTGCGCCTGAACATGGCCAACTGGTTCTTTCTGTCAATCGAGGGATCCAGCGCGGACCACGTGAGCGCGAGCAACGGCGGCCCGGCGGGCAGCAGCTTCAAGCTCGCGCCGTACAACGCGTTCGAATACTTCCGGATGTATCCCGGCGTGGATGCGATGGCCACCAACGGATTGCGCTACGGCGCGCAGACCGAAATTCGTGAGAATTGGTCAAGCCAGACCTACAATGCGGCGAGCCCTGGTGCGGCCGCCGGCAGCGCCTTAAACTCGAATAGCAATCCGTCGTCGGCGTTCACCTGCACGCAGACGCTGTATGTCCGGCGTGCCTTCGTCTATTTGGCCTCCGACAGGATCGGCATTCTCCGGATGGGGGAGGCGGATGGCGTCATCGGGATCTTCGACAACGGCGTGACGACATTCCAGAACTATGACACCGGCGGTTGGGGTGGTGATTTCTTCGTCGGCGTACCGAGCAATGTCACGGCGGCATTCCCGTTCCTGTCGCAGCAGGGTGCCGATTATGGCAGCAACAAGATGGTGTATCTTTCGCCTAGCTTTGGCGGCTTCGATTTTGGTCTGCAGTGGACACCGAACAACGTCAATGGCGAGGCACAGTGCAGCGCCGCCGGCTCGGCGTGCCCGTCGTTGTCATCGTCCAGCGTGGTGAGTGACGGCGCACGCTGGATGAACGAATATGAGCTGGGTGCGCGCTATCAGGGCAGGGTCGGACCAGTCTCAATCTACGCGCTGGCCGGGTATATCGGCAGCGGCCACGTCAGCGATACCGGCGTGGCGCCGGCCGGGGCATGGAACGGTCGGTACAATGACATCAGCGCCGGCGAGGGCGGTATCGCCTTCACCTACGCGGGCTTGACGATCGGCGGCCACTTCCTCGGCGGGCAGATTAACAACGTAAACAGTACGAACCCGCAAGGTGCGCCCCAGAGCACCGCCTGGCTGGTGGGCGCTCAATACGCCAACGGTCCGTTTGTCGTGGGCGTGACCTATTACAACTATCAGGACCAGGGCAATCCGACGCTTACGCATGTATCGCAACGCTATACGGATGCGTTGAGTTTTGGCGGCACCTGGAACGTGGCGCCGGGGCTCTATATCATCGCCGAATATTTGTGGGCTCAGCAGCACCAGGGCAACTTCAACTTCGTCACCAGCACGGCCGGCACCTTCGGCGGTAGCGGTGTGTCGCAACCGCTAGAGAACACTGTTCAGGCGCAGGCCTTCACCATCGGCACCAAGGTGCGTTGGTAAGCCAGCCGCGGTGTGCTGGTTGTAGGTTCAGTCCTTATCCAGCCCGCCGCTGGCGTTCAGCCGTTCGGCCGTGATGTAGTCTGGCGCGTCGAGCGCCAGCCACACCACCGTCCTGGCGACCGTTTCGCAATCGGTGCGACGGCCGAGCGGGATCCGGCGCGTTCGCTCGGCCAGGAAGACGTCGAAATCGTTGCGGCCTTCCAGCGCGGCGAGCTGCTGCTCGGTGATACGTTGCATCGGCGTGTCCATCATGCCGGGCGCGACGGAATTGACCGTGACGCCGTGGGGGGCGAGGGCGACGGCGGCAGCGCGGGTGACAGCGTCGACCCCGGCCTTGCTCGCGGCGTAGGCCATGTAGTTGGGCAGCGCCATGCGTGAGGCGGGGGACGTGATGTTGACGATGCGGCCGCTGCGTTGCGTACGCATGTGCCGGCCGGCCGCGGCGCAGATCAGCGCGACGGCTTTGAGGTTGAGATCGAGCGTGCGGTCCCAGGTGCGGGCGGAGAGGGCGAAGAAGTCTTCGCCTGCGCCATAGCCGGCGTTGTTTACCACGATGTCGAGGCCGCCCAGAGCGGCGATGGCGCGGGTGACGGAGCTTTCGGGGCCGCTATCGGTGGTGAGGTCCTGCAGAATGACCGTCATGCCCGGGCCACATTCGGCCGCGCACGATTGCACAGCTTGAGCATCGATATCGACCAGCGCCAATGCGCAGCCGCGTGCCGCGAGGACCAGCGCGGTAGCCCGCCCGAGACCGCTGCCCGCGCCTGTGATCATCGCGCGCATTGTCACCGTCCTTGCAGGCTCCGCCAGATGCGCTCGGACGTGGCGGGCATGTCGATGTGCGTTACGCCACGCGGCGCCAGCGCATCCAGAATGGCGCAGATGATCGCCTGCGGCGACGCGATCGCGCCGGCCTGGCCGGAGCCTTTTACGCCCAACGGATTCGCCTCGGTCGGCACGCCGATGAAACGGATATCCAGAGGCGGCAGGTCCAACGCGCGCGGCAGCGTGTAGTCCATGAAGGTGCCGCTAAGGAGCTGTCCGGTATCGGGGTCGTAGACGGTGTGTTCCAGCATCGCCTGGCCGATGCCTTGCACCACGCCGCCCTGGACCTGACCGAGCGTGAGCATCGGATTCAGCAACGTGCCGAAATCATCCACCGCCGTGTAGCGGTCCAGCGTGACCGCACCCGTATCCGGATCTATCTCGACCTCGGCGATGTGGCAGCCATTGGGATAGGTGATCAGGTCGAGCAGGTTCCAAACATAGGTGTCCAGGCCGGGGGCTACGCCGTCCGGCACATTCGCGGGATCGCGCGCCGCACGGGCCACATCCAGCAGGGCGACGCCGCGCGCAGGATCGTCCTGCACGATGAAGCGGCCGGCGATGAACGCGATCTGCGACGGCGCGGCCTGCAGCAGACGTGCGGCGATGGGACGCGCCTTGGCCAGCATCGTGTCGATAGCCTTGCACAGAGCGGCGCCGCCCTGGTGCATGGAGCGCGCGCCGCCATGACCGTTGCCAGCACGGACGAATTCGGTATCGGCCTGCACGTAGCGGAAGGTTTCGATCGGCAGGCCCAGCAAGTCGGCGGCGATCTGCGGATAGGTGGTTTCGTGCCCCATGCCGTTTGACTGCGTGCCCACCAGCAGCGATACAGTATCGTCGTCGTTGAAGCGCAGCTCCGCCCCCTCGTTCGGCGCGCCACGCGCGGTCTCCATGAAGCACGTGACACCGACGCCGCGCAGTTTGCCGCGCGCCTGCGAGTCCGCGCGGCGGGCGGGGAACCCGGCGTGGTCGGCGGCGATGACGGCCTCATCCAGATTGCTAGCGAAACGGCCGCAATCGATGGTGGTGCCGAGCGCCTTCCGGTAGGGGAACTGGGCAACGAGATTGCGGTGTCGCAGGTCGATCGGATCGAAGTCGCATTGACGCGCTGCGGCGTCGACCAGGCGCTCGATCATGTAGTTCACTTCGGGCTTACCGGCACCGCGATAGGCGTCGATTGGCACCGCGTTGGCGAAGGCGCCTTGCACGTCCATGAAAATGGCGGGGATGACATAGCCGCAGCCCATGGCGTTGACCGGGGCGCTGGTGGAACTGCCGGGGCCGCCGGTGGAGAGGTAGGCACCGAGACCGGCGATGGTGGCGACGTCCAGGGCAAGGAAGTGACCCTCGGCATCCAGTGCCAGGCGCGCACGCGTAACGTTGTCGCGGCCTTGGGCGGTGGTGACGAAATCCTCGGCGCGATCGCCGATCCATTTCACCGGGCAACCCAGGTGGCGAGCGGCCCAAAGCTGCATCACCCATTCCGGGTACAAGGCGTTTTTTACGCCGAAGCCGCCGCCGACATCCGGGCAAGAGACGCGCATGCGGTCGGCCGGCACGCCGAACACCGTCTCCGCCAACTGCGATTGCAGCGCGTGCACGCCGGCGCCGGAGAACTGCAGGTGAAAGCCGTGCGCGTCTTCGTATGTGGCGATCGCACCGCGGGTTTCCAGCGCAGAGATCACGATGCGATTGTTGACAATCTCCAGCTCCACCACATGCGCCGCGCTGGCGATCGCAGCCTGCACCGCGGCGGCATCTCCCTTCTGGAACCGATACGACAGATTGCCCGGCGCCTGATCCCAAATCTGTGGCGCGCCGGGCGCCAGCGCGGCGGCGGTGTCGGTCACTGAGGGCAGCGGGTCGTAATCCACCAGAATGGTTTCGGCAGCGCTGCGTGCACTGTCCCGCGACTCGGCAATGACAAACGCCACCGGATCGCCAACGTGCCGCGCACGATCCTTGGCCAGGGCGTGACGCGGCGGCGCGGCCATCGGCGCCACGCTGGCAACCGACACCATGCACGGCAGCGGACCCAGCGCTGACAGATCAGCGGCGGTGAACACGCCCAACACCCCCGGCATCGCGCGCGCCTCGGCCGCGTCGATACCCTTGATCGCGGCATGCGCGTGCGGCGAGCGCACGACATGCATCCAGACCTGCCCGGGAAGGTCGATGTCTTCGATGTAGCGGCCACGCCCGGTCAGGAAGCGCTCATCCTCGAAACGACGGAGGGATTGGCCGCGGAGCGGCAGCGTCGGGTCGAGGGCCGTCATGGCCGGGCCTGTCCCAGCCATCTGCGCACGACTGCCTGGGGATGGAAGGCCGGCACACGGCCGGCCATGACGGAGAGAGAGTGCATGTTGAAGCTAGTCCGCCAACCCGAGCTTGCCGGCAATGCCAAACTCGGTGGCAAGTTTCTTCAACACACCCCATGTGGCATCTTCAATCGGAATGCCATTCTTGCGACGGTCCTGCTCCTTCACGAACTCGACCTCACCCGGATAATACACCTGCTTGAAGCCCTCCGCCGGCGGCGTGTCCTTCAGGTATTTCGCAAAATCCGTCACCTCCTGCTTGAACGTCTCGAGGTTTCGGAACGCACTCACCTTGAACACGGCCATGAAGCAGCCGTCATTGTGCCGGCCGCTTGGCTCGACACCGAATCCAAGTCCCGTGAGCAGGCCGGAGAATATTTCCACGATCGCGGCGAGGCCGTAGCCTTTGTACCCCTCGCCGCCACCCAATGGCAGCAACGCACCACCCTGGCGCAGCACGCGTGGATCGACCGAAGGCTTGCCTTCGGAATCGATCAGCCAGCCTTGCGGCACTTGTTCGCCGCGTGCGATGGCGACACCGATCTTCCCGGCCGCGGCGGCAGACGTCGCCATGTCGAAGAACAGCGGGCCCTCCAGATTGGATGGCATAGCGAAACAGATTGGATTGGTGCCCAGCCGCGCCTTGGCACCACCGAACGGCGCCACATGCTTCGGGCTGCGGCCGGAGTCAGCGGTGATCATCGCGATCATGCCACGCTGCGCCGCCATCAAGGGATAGGCTGCCAGCCGACCGATATGCCCCTGACGGGACACCGTGCACGCCGCCACGTTCTGCTTCTCGGCCTTCTCGATCGTCAGCTCCATCGCCTTCTTGGTGACGACGTAACCGAAGCCCCAGTTGCCATCGACGACGGTGGTGGTCGGGGTCTCCTCGACAATCGTCCACGGCGCGCCGGGCACGATATGGCCCACCTTCACGCGATCGATATACGTCGGGATCAGGATGATGCCGTGCGAATCATGGCCGGCGAGGTTGGCGGCAACCGACAGGCCGGAGATGGTGTTGGCCTCGCTCTCCGGCGTGCCGGCGGCGATCAACAGGGCGCGGGCGATCTCGGTCAAGTGGTCAGCGGTCACGTGTGGCATGGCTTGCTCCTTCCTCCCTCGGCACGCGCAGTGTCGGATGAAGCGCGCGGGTTGGAAAGGGAGGCCCCCAAGGACGAGGCCCCCAAGGACGCTGCCCTGGCGGGCGGCCTTGACGCGGATGGCGGAACCGCGCGCATGATCAAGGCAACGAGGCCAGGACGGAAGCAGAAGGGGAAACGGCGATGACCAATCTTTATGCTGGCGTGGCAGGCTATTTCGGGCGGCAGAGCCAGGGCGGGCTGACCGGCGTGTTCCGCCGCGATGTCGGGGGTGGCGATTGGCAGCATGTGGTGAAGGACGTCGAGGCACACACCGTGATGGTGCATCCAAAGGATGCGCGGCAGGTGTTCGCCGGTACCACCGATGGGGTGTGGCGCAGCACCGATGCGGGTGCGACGTGGAAGCGCACGAACTTCCCTGACACCGGCATGCAGGTCTGGTCGATCATGGTTGATCCCGGCGATCCGAAGCTGCTGTATGCGGGCGGGTCGCCGGTCGCGGTGTATCGCAGCGAGGATGGTGGCGAGAGCTGGAAGCGGATGCCGGACCCGGGCATGCCGGATCGTGCGAAGATGCCGTTCGCCTGCCGGGTGATGCGGTTCGCCGCGCATCCGAAGCACGCGAACGAGCTGTATGCCACGCTGGAAGTGAACGGTGTCATGCACAGCAAGGATGGTGGCGAGAGCTGGACGGATTGCAGCAACGACCTGATCCGGTTGGCGCAACAGCCGCATCTGAAAAGCCGCATCGTCAGCGATACCGAGAACGAGGGCATGCTGGACGGCCATGCGATCTGCACCAGCGCGGCCGATCCGGATGCGGTGTTCCTGGCGGTGCGGATGGGATTGTTCCGGACCGAGGATGAAGGTCAGCACTGGACGGATATGGAGCTGCGGCGGTTCTCGCCGACGACCTATGGGCGCGATGTGAAGGTCTCACCGCAGGACCCGAAGACGTTGTACGCGGCGTTGAGCGTCGCGGCATCCAGCAAGGATGGGGGGCTGTATCGCAGCACCGATGTGGGGAAGACCTGGCAGCGGTTCGACAAGGTACAGGTGCATGGCACGATCATGTCGGTCGCGCTCCATCAGACGGATGCGAAGCAGGTATATCTGGGTGCGCGGTATGATGGGGAAATCTACGGCACGCAGGATGGCGGCGCGAGCTGGCAGGCGATGACCCTGCCGGCGAACGTGAAGGACATCTACTCGCTGGCGTGCGGCTGAGATCGTGATGCGGGGGGCGTCAGGCGGGCTGCGCTAAACAGCGCGGAACAATCTCGACCGCAGCATTGCCGGTGCATCGCGGCCGTCAATGTTGCGGACCTGTTGCGCCGGCGAAAACGCATACGCCAGCCCGGTCACCGGCCCGCGCACCGACATCGCCGCCGACCCGACGAATCGCACCCGCGCCCGCGTCTGCTCACCCGGCCGACCCGTCGGCACCGGGTGCGACGGCGGCATCATGCGGATCGCCGCGCGGGTCTGATTGCAACATCCCATGATCTGTCTCCACTCCCTGTGCGTCCACCAACCGTTCGACCACGAGCGGCACCGGTCCCAATCGTTCCAGCAGGAAAGCGCCACCCCCCACCGCCAGCCAGCTCACAACCGTGTCCTCGGTCACGCCCGTGGCATAGAAGGCGAACGGCACCGCCACCCACACACTCACGCAGCCGAAACAATCCAGCCAGCGTCCGGCCGGTGATCTCGCAAGCCACAGCCGCAAGCGCGCCATGAGTGCCGCCGGACCATCCTCATTGGCCAGCAGATGCGCCACGCG
Source organism: Acetobacteraceae bacterium (assembly GCA_035486355.1). Lineage (GTDB taxonomy): Bacteria > Pseudomonadota > Alphaproteobacteria > Acetobacterales > Acetobacteraceae > Palsa-883. Next base: position 9,189 of record DATHNE010000295.1, on the reverse strand, counting down.
CCAGGTGGCGAGCACGCCGAGAACCAACCGCGCCCAGAAGCCCGGATCGCCCATCGTCGTGCCCGCCATCAGCCCTTCAGGTCGCCAACGCCAACGCGAAGGCCTCCAGCGCCGATGCGTCATAGGCGGTGATGCTATCGCCCCATCCCGTGGTCGCTTTGGCCGCGACATGCAGGCTTTCGGCGAACCCGCCGTTCACGCAGGTGTCAAGCAGCGCGCCCACGGTGAAGGTGTTGGTGAAGTCGCCAACACCATCGCCGACATACGCACCGGCGGTGAGCGCGGACACCTCAGTGCCGCCAGGTACATCCGCACCGCTGACATCCGTCACGCCACGTACCATCTCGAGGCTAAACGTTGCGAATTCATTCGGATGCTTGGCCTGGAAAGCGATCGTGATCGGTTGGCTGGTGCTGGTGTAGGTCAGGAACCCGCAACTATCGGCCGTGCCGCCACCAGTGATCGCCGGCGGATCGGTCGCCGCCATGCAGGGGTTGTTGTCGACATGGATGTTGAACACGTAGCCGTCACCGTCCATCTCCGCCGGATCAGCCGCACGCGCCGTGATGGTGCCATCCGCCGCGACACTCTCCGCCAGGATGAAGGTGAAGGTACCACTGCCGGGTGCCACCGGGTTGGCGTTCTGATCGAACACCTCGAGCATGATCTGATACACGCCGGCCGCCGCGGCAACGCCACCAGGAAGTGACGTGGTATCGAGGTAACCCGAGTAGATGTCGGCGAACAGGTCGTCATTGGGCCAATAGGTGATCGTGCCGGCCGGGTCGCTGACCGACGGCGGTGGTGGGTTCAGGGGGGTGAACATGTACAGTGCCTGCTGGCCATTCACGGTCAGCGGTCCCATGATCTCCACCGGGAAGGTCGGCAGCGCCGGGGGCGTTTCCTTGACGTAATGACGTACCACCGGGTCGGTCATGTAGAACCACGGCGTGGTCCCCAGCAGGCGGTACGACCAGCGATAATACATCGCGCCGCTGTTGGGGATGTCGATCGAGGCGCCGCTGCGGAAGCCCAGATAGCCGCCGAACGGCGCGTTGACGATCGAACCGTAGGCGGTCAGCCCGGAGGGCTGCACCCAGCCGGCCGGCACGGTACCGGAACGGGCGGTGCCCCAGACATAGCTGCCACCGACCGCAGTGACCAGCACCCAGCTCCCAGTGCCGGACGGCGGATTGACCGTTACCGGTGGCGCGCAGGGAATTGCAGCGGGATCGGTGACATTCAGCACGACATTGCTGCCGCAACTGTAGTTCCAGTAGGTGCCGCAACGGACATACGGTTGATAGATCGACACCCAGTTGCTGCCCTGCAGCTGCTCGGCGCTGAAATACAGGTTGGGGGTCGGTCCGTCGCAGGGATACCAGATCGTAGCGGAGAAATTGCCGTTGCTGTCCGTCGTGACGGTGTCAAAGCAATCCACGACCAGCCACGGCTCGATCCATTCCCACCAGCAGAAATACGGCAGCAGGATCGGGCTCAGCGCGATCAGCTTGTTGCGGATGTCCGAGACATTGGCACTTGCCGCCAGGGCGCGGACATCATTGGCGGTCTGCGGATCCGTCACGGCGGGCAGTGCCGCTGTTGCGCGCTGCGGCATGGCGGCAGGTGCGTCGATCATCGAGCCGGGTGGCCGCAGCATCGGAATCGCGGCTGCCACCGACGGAGATCTCTGCAGCGCCAAAGCGGGATTGGCGGCGAGGCCCTCAGGTGACGGAGGCGTGGGCAGCGGGAAGGGTTGCGTGACGATATTCACGAATTCATCGCGCAATTGCAGCAAGATCGGCTCGGGCAGCCGCCAGATGATGATCGGCAGCGCCCAGACCTCGCAGATATTCACGCGCGTGTTGCAGACGGGCAACTGCTTGGTTGTGCCGTTGGGTAAGGCAACAGACGTCACCAATTGGCCCGTCACGGTGCAGGGGCAGAACAACCACAGCCGCCAGACCGAATCATAGATCGGCAGTTCGATGGCATCGCCGGACGTCACGACGCGTTGACGCAGCTCATACGCATTCTTGCGGGTCAGCTCCGCAATGCTGGGTGTCGCCTTGTCCGCGAGTGGCGGGCCGAAGAAGAATCGTACCGTCTGGTTGGCGAAATATGACGGTAGCGTCAGGCTTACCTTGTTACTGTCGACGACTTGCGCGCTGACGAATTTTCCAGTGACGTCAAACGCATAGGCCGTCATGGACGGTGTCTTGTCGCCGGTCTTCACGCCTTCCAATCGTAACGAAAACGACACGCGGATCGAATCTGATGACGTGGTTGACATGGTGATTCCCCCGAAGGTTGCGCGGTGCGCATGCGGACAGAGCGACAATCGGCGGATGTCAGGGTTTGGCCGGGATGTCGTGGTCCGTGCGGAAGCAAAACTAAGCGCGGGTGAACATCATGCTGGTGACGCACATCACAGCGCCGCTAAACGTGATGTCGTTTTATATATGTATATAAATCAGTAGATACGCGTCTGATGCGACCGCTGTCGTGACATAATCCGCTGGTTACGACACCGCACCCTGCGCGCGCAGACCTGCGATGTCTTCCGCGTCAAACCCGGCATCACGCAGGATTGCGTCACTGTGCTCGCCGATGCCAGGCGCGCGGCGCGATGCGACCTTGCGCTCACCTTCCAACTGGAAGGGGCTGGAAATGGTTTCGCCTTTGCCATCGGCGAATGGCACCAGCCCGCCGCAGGCACGCATCTGCTCGTCACCTTGTATGTCGTCGAGCGTGCCGACCACGCCGAAGGTGACACCGGCGGCATCCAGGATGCGGCGCCAGTCCGCCAGGTCGCGCTCGGCGAAGACGTCGTCGAGCAGGCGGACGATTTCGGGGGCGCATTCCCGGCGGCTGTTGACGGTGGCGAAGCGCGGGTCGTCGGCCCAATGCTCACGGCCGATGGCGGCGAGGAAGGGGCGAAGCTGCCGCTGCTCGTTGAACAGCGCCATGATGAACCAGCGGCCATCGCGCGTGCGGTAGTGATTGGCGAGCGGGATCGGCGCGTGCTCACGGGCCGGGCGGTGCGGAACGCGCTCGCCGGTCAGGCGGGTCTGCACGAAGCTGGCATTGGCCCACAGGCCGTTGGCGAGCAGGGACGTGCTGACGAGACCACCGCGGCCGGTCCGTTCACGGCGGTACAGCGCGGTGACGATGGCGGCGTAGAGGGCGGTGCCGCTGGGGTGGTCGCCCATGCCGGGAGCGGAACGGGCTGGTATCGTTTCGGGATCTGCACGCACAATGTCCATCAGGCCGGTACGGGCCCAGTAGGCGGTGGAATCGTAGCCGGTCTTGGCAGCCTCGGGGCCGGCTTCGCCATAAGCGGTGAACGACGCGTAGATCAGGCGGGGGTTAAGGGAGAGAAGGTCAGCGGCGGCGAGTTTCAGGCGGTCACGCACGGGGAGTGGGAAGTTGGTGATGAACACGTCGGCACCGGCCACCAGCCGATAGAGTACGGCAAGGCCGGCCTCGTGCTTCAGGTCGAGTGCGAGGCCGCGCTTGTTGCGCGAGGTGTGCTGCCAATAGGCATCTGATTTCGAACCGGCATTGGCGCTGCGGGCGCGCCACGGATCGCCCACGCCAGGGGGTTCGATCTTGATCACCTCGGCACCGAAATCGGAGAGGATGGTCGCGGCGACGGGCGCGGCGATCCAGCTCGCGCAGTCGATGACCTTCAGGTTGGAGAACAGATGCTCAGGCATGGGCGGGGGTTCCGCGAAGAAGACGTGGGTGGCCCGGCCGAGCCGGGCCATGACGTGGTTGAGGGGCTATGGGGTCTGGTTCGAGAAGATGATCGTTCCGGAGGCGGCGAACATGCCCCCGACGCCGTGGCAGACGGAGATTTTTGCGCCCAGCACTTGCGCAGGGGCGATGCCGCGCATCTGGCGGATGCTCTCCTGCAGGGCGTACATGCCATACATGCCGGAGTGCATGTAGGACAGACCGCCGCCGTTGGTGTTCAGCGGGAGTTTACCGCCAGGCGCTGTGTTGCGTTCGCCGATGAAGGCCGCGGCCTCGCCGCGCGGGACGAAGCCGAGGTCTTCCAGGCCATAGAGCGGCAGATGCGCGAAGGCGTCGTAGATCATCAGGTGATCGACATCCTTGCGGCTGATGCCGGCCTGTTGAAATGCGGTCGGCCCAGCGACGCGGAACGCGCGGGAGCTGGTGAAATCCTCCATCTGGCTGACCATCGGCGTTTCGACGCTTTCGCCGGTGCCCAGGATGTAGACGGGCTTGGTGGGGAAATCCTTGGCGCGGTCGGCGGAGGTCAGGATCAGCGCGCCGCCGCCATCGGTGACCAGGCAGCACATCAGTAACCGGAACGGATACGCAATCATACGCGAGTTCAGCACATCATCAATGGTGATCGGATCGCGGAAGGTGGCGCGTGGGTTCTTGCCAGCCCATTCGCGCTGCACGACCGCGACCTGGGCGATCTGCGCCTCGGTGAGGCCGTAGCGCTTCATGTAGCGCAGCACCGGGACGGTAAACAGGCTGGGCGGGCCCATCGGGCCGTAGGGCTGTTCGAACTGACCTTGCAACGATGAAGGTGGCACATTGCGGGGCGGGTTGCCGACGCGGGAGCGGCCGCTTTCGCCGTGGGTGATCAGGATGGTCTTTGCCAGACCGGCCTCGATCGCGGCGGCCGCGTGGCGCACGTGGATCATGAAGGAGCAGCCGCCGACCGACGTGCCATCGACCCAGGTGGGCGTGATGCCGAGGTAGTGCGCGAGCTGCACCGGGGTTTCGACGGCAGTGGCGACGCCGTCGATGTCTTTCGGCTTCAGGCCGCACTCGGCCATCGCGTTCAGCGCGGCGTCAGCGTGGAGCTGGATCTGCGACAGGTCGGGGATGACGCCGAGCTTGGTGGTCTCGGCGGCGCCGACGACGGTGACTGTGTTCGGTCGCATCGCTATGCCCCCGCCGGACGGAACAGTGGCAGCGTGATGTCGTCAGTTTGTCTCTCGAAGACGACTTCAAGGGGCATGTCGAGCTGAAGCGCCTCGGGCGTCTGGGGACAGTCGACGATGTTGCTCATCATGCGTGGCCCTTCCGCCAACTGCACCACGGCGATGGCGTAGGGCGGCGTGAAGCCAGGCACCTTGCGATGATGGATGACGTAGCTCCACAGGATCGCCTTGCCGGAGGCCGCGAACACACTGACCTCGCGCGAGGCACAGACAGGGCAGAACGGTCGCGGTGGGAAATACACCTTCCCGCACCCGTCACAGCGCTGCAGCCGCAGCTCGCCCAGCTTCGTGCCATCCCAGAAATGTTGTGTTTCCGGCGTGGGTTGCGGCAGGGCGCGGCCTGGCTCCGGCATCGATCGGCTCCTTCGCGTCAGCGGGGCGTGCGGCGGCCAGCGATGTAGCTGGCGCCCTCGGGGCCGGCGATCTCCGCGTGCCGGCAGCCATGCGGCATCTCGAAGCTTTCGCCCGGCTGGTAGTCATGGCGAGCGCCGTCGCGTTCGACGGCCATCATGCCGGCAACCACCATCACACGCGCATCGAAGTCGTGCGCGTGCTCGGCATTGGTGCTGTTCGGCGTCATGATACGGGTAACGATCTCATAGCCGTCGCGCCGCAGCGCCGTTTCGAACTCCGCCTGGGTCATGGTTTCCCCCCTGTCCGTCAGGCGGCAGCTTCCCCCGAAGGCGCCGCGTCGGCAAGCAACGCCCAGCGCTCGTGGTCGCGCCAGGCGCCGGCGATGCGCAGGTAGCGCGGGGAGAAGCCCTCGCGGGTGAAGCCGAGGCGGCGCACCAGGGCGATGGAGCGCGTGTTGTCGGGCTGGATGTTGGCTTCGACGCGGTGCAGGCCGAGTGCGTCGAACGCGAAACGCGTGGCGAGACGTACCGCTTCGGTCATCAGGCCCTGGCCGGTGCACCATGCCATGCCATAATAGCCGAGATAGGCGCTTTGGAACGATCCCATCACGATCTCGTTCAGGTTCACCACGCCCCCGATGCGGCCATCGGCGGTGCGGGCGATCAGGCCGACATTGGCAGCGGTGAGCGAGCGGGCGATCCAGGCGTCGAAGCCGGCGTCGTCGGTGCAGGGCTCGACCCAAGGCAGGTGATAGGCGCGGCTATCGTAGTTGGCGCGGAGCATGTCCGTGCGATCGGCCTGGGTGGCGCGGGTCAGGGTGATTCGGGATGTCATGCTGGACTGGGTTGTGGCGTCCTTGCGCCGTGTTGCCAGCGGTTCGGCCCTGACGCAACCTGGGCCGGGTCTCGACGTCGGGATGTGCGGGGGAAGGCAATGATGATGCGTCTTGGTGCGTGGCGTGGGGTGATGGTGCTTGGGACGATGCTGCTCGCCGCGTGCAGCGGCGGGCCGGGTGAGCAACGCGCGACGGCCGATCTGAACAATCGCCTACAGGCACGACTGGCGCCCGACATCGCGGCCGGCCGCGCGGTGGTGCAACCCCTGCCGGACGGCGCGCGCGTGACCCTGATAGCGCCTGCCGCTGGCGGTGAATGGGGGGTTGGGCTGCAGGACGCGCGGGTCCGCACGGTGCAGTCGATGCTGGCTCCGAGCCTGCTGCGAATTGAGCTGGCGAGTGAGGCACCACCGGACGAGGCGATGGCCCATGCCGTGAATGTGATGGATTGGAACTCGTTCACCCGCACCGATGCCTCGATCGCGCCGCCAGGTGGATTGGTGGTGACGGTTCACGTGGTGTGTCCGGATGATGAGCCGATCGACGGGCGCCCTGGGTGCCGGTGAGATAGGTCAGCTCACCAGCACCGCCTTGCCGATCACCTTGCGGTCGATCACCGCTTGCAACGCCTCGGCGGCCTGTTCCAGTTTGAAGCGATGCGAGATGTGTGGGCGTAGCGCGCCGGTACCGGCGAGGTTGAGCAGCGCCTGCATATTGGCGCGCGCGATGTCGGGCGCGGCCTCGTTGAGGCCGCCGATGCGCACGCCGATGACGTCGATGCCCTTGATCAGCAGGTAATTGCTGCGGATCTGCGTGGGGCCGCCGCCGAGGAAGCCGAGGATCAGCAGGCGACCGCCCCAGGCGAGGGCGCGCAGGGATTCCTCGGTGACGGCGGCGCCGATCGGATCGTAAACGATATCAACGCCGCTGCCGTCGGTGAGCGCCTTCACCTGGTCGAGGAAGCCGCCCGCATAGTCGATCGCGTGGTCGGCGCCTTGTTCGAGGCAAACAGCGCGCTTGGCATCGGTGCTGGCAGTGGCGATCACCTTGGCGCCGAACAGCTTGGCGATCTGGATGGCGGCGATGCCGATGCCGCCGGCGGCGCCGTGCACCAACACCCACTCGCCGGCACGCATGCGGCCGCGTTGCAGCAGCGCGTGATAGGCAGTGGTGGCGGCGCCGCGGAACACGCCGGCCTGCTCCAGGGTCATGCCGACGGGGACGGGATCGCACAACGCGTCCTTCGCGTTGCCCAGTTCGGCGCAGGCGCCGAGCGTGTGGCGGCTCATCACCAGGTCGCCGAGCTGGAAGCGGGTGACGCCGGGGCCGATGGCGACGACGGTGCCGGCTGCCTCGCCGCCAGGGATGAAGGGGGGTTCGGGGCGGAACTGGTATTTGCCGGCGAGCATGAGGACGTCGACGTATTGGACGCCGCGGGCGGCGAGGCGGACGGTGACCTCGCCGGGGCCAGGCGGGGGCGGGTCGGGGACGTCACGCAGCGCCAGCACCTCGGGGCCGCCGAACGCTTCGCAGACCATGGCTTTCATGAGTGGGTTCCGGTTCGGGTGGTGGAGACCACAGGTTAGCCAGTTAGCCCTGCGCCCGCACACCGGTCGTCCAGCGCGAGAACGCAACTGGCGCGCGTGAATGTCGCGACCATGTAATGTCGGCGCGCAACGACAGTCCAACCGACAGACCCGCGAAGGAGGGGCACATGCAACGACGGGGTTTGCTGATGGGCGGACTGGCACTGGCGCTCGCCCCCCGCGCGCGCGCTGCCGGGCCGGCGGTGCTGGAGCTGTTCACATCGCAGGGGTGCTCATCGTGCCCGCCGGCCGATGCGCTGCTCGGACGCTTGGCGCGCGACCCGGGCATCATCGCGCTCGCCTGGCACGTGGATTACTGGAACAGCCTGGGCTGGCGTGATCCGTATTCCAGTGCGCTCGCGACGCAGCGCCAGCAGGACTACGCCGCGCGGCTCAACGACGAGGTTTACACACCGGCGCTGGTGGTGAATGGCGCGCGGATGGTGGTCGGGTCCGATCCGGCGGCGGTGACCTCGGCAATTGAGGCGGCTCGCAGCATCGCGGTGCCGGTGACGTTGCAGCGCGACGGCGCCAGCGTGATCGCGGACATCGGCGCGGCCGGCCAGCCGGTCAGCGCGCTGCTGGCCAGCTACGACCCCGAGCACGCCACGCCGGTCGGCGCAGGGGAAAACAGCGGGCGCACGCTGACGGATTACCGTATCGTGCGCGCGGCCACACCGCTCGGGCGCTGGGACGGCACGACGCGGCGAATTCCGTTGCCCGAAATTGCCGCGGGGCGCGGTGTGGTGGTGCTGGTGCAGGGCGCGGACCTGCGCGTGATCGGTGCCGCCGACCTGCCGCCTGCCTGAAGGCTGCGCACGGATGACATGAAGACTTGACGGTACGAGTGTATTCATTGAATAGATAAGATAAAGCATTTGTCATTATCAGTATAGCTACAAGTTAACTGCCCAGAAATACCAGGGCAGATCATCGAAGCTTCACCGAAGCGCAATCCCGCTGCCACACATCGCGCCTACAGCCCCGCCCGTTCGGCACAGGGAGACATCATCATGGCGCGCGCGCACTCCTTCGCGGCGATCGACGAGCAACCGTTCAAACGCTTCCACTGGCTGACGCTGTTCACCACCGGCATGGGCGTGTTCACCGACGGCTACGACCTGTCCTCGATCGGCCTGGTGCTGCCGCTGGTGCTCGGCTCGTTTGGCGTGTCGAAGCTCACCGGACTGGAGAGCGGCACGCTGGCCGGCTCAGCCTTGGTGGGTGCCGCGATCGGCGCGCTGATCTTCGGCGCGCTGGCGCAGAACGGCCGCAAGAAGTTCTACGGGCTGGACGTCGCGTTGATGGCGACCATGGCCCTGGCGCAGGCCTTTGCGCCGGACCTGTGGAGCCTGATCGGCATCCGCTTCATCCTGGGCATCGGCATCGGTGCCGACTACGTGCTGTCGCCCACCATCATGGCCGA
>DATHNE010000294.1:0-19544 GCA_035486355.1 Acetobacteraceae bacterium | reverse complement strand
GTGAGGCGGCCGGCAAGGCGATCGGCGCCGCGTTCGGCAAGAATGTGAAGCTGTTCGCGCTGGTCACCAATACGCTGGCGAAGGACAAGGAGATCATCGACACCTGGCGGCACTATCCGCGCCCAGCCAGCTACCGCAATCGCTCCAACATGGTGGAGGACGAGGTGGTGGACGCGCTGGTGTCCGCTGTCTCCGACGATTTCCCCCGGCTGGCGCATCGCTATTACGCGATGAAGGCGAAATGGCTGGGGCTGGAGCAGCTGCAGCATTGGGACCGCAATGCGCCTTTGCCCGAGGATGACGACCAGCAGATTTCGTGGGACGCGGCGCAGTCGCGTGTGCTGGGGGCGTATGGGGCGTTCAGCCCGGAATTGGCGGCGGTTGGCAAACGGTTCTTCGATGCGCCGTGGATCGATGCGAAGCTGTCACAGGGCAAGTCAGGCGGAGCGTTCGCGCATCCCACCGTGCCGAGCGTGCATCCGTATCTGTTGGTGAATTATCACGGCCGGGCGCGTGATGTGATGACGCTGGCGCATGAGCTGGGGCACGGCGTGCATCAGATCCTGGCGGGCGCGCAGGGGCATCTGATGGCGAGCACACCGCTGACACTAGCGGAGACGGCGAGCGTGTTCGGCGAGATGCTGACGTTCCGTGCGATGCTGGATGCCGAGACGGACACGAAACGACGCCGCATCATGCTGGCAAGCAAGGTCGAGGACATGCTGAACACGGTGGTGCGTCAGACCGCGTTCTATCTGTTCGAAACCCGGCTGCACGAGGAGCGGCGCGGTGGCGAGCTGACGTCGGATCGGATCGGGGAGATCTGGCGTGAGATACAGACTGAGAGCCTGGGCCCGGTGTTCGAGTTCACGCCGGACTACGATGTGTTCTGGGCCTATATCCCGCATTTCATTCACACACCGTTCTATGTGTACGCCTACGCGTTTGGGGATTGTCTGGTGAATGCGCTGTACTCGGTGTTCCAGTCGGGGCATCCGGGATTCCAGGCGAAGTATCTGGACATGCTGCGGGCGGGGGGCACGAAGCGGCACAAGGAGCTGCTGACGCCGTTCGGGTTGGACGCCTCTGATCCGGCGTTCTGGCACAAGGGGCTGGACGTGATTGCCGGGTTCATTGATGAGCTGGAACAAGCAAGCTGATGTCTGACGAGTCGAGCTTGTTTGGTGAACTGCGTCGCATGGCGCGGACGTCTGGCGCGGTGGGTGGCATCGCCGCGCGCGTGGCCGGAGCCCGCGTGTTCGGCATCAAGACCGACCGCGCGGCGCATGCGGAAGATCTGCGTGCGCTGCTGGGCGGGCTGAAAGGTCCGCTGATGAAGGTGGCGCAGTTCCTGTCCACTGTACCGGATGCGCTACCGGCGGAATACGCCTTGGAATTGGCAGAGTTGCAATCGAACGCGCCGGCGATGGGTTGGGCATTCGTGCGCCGGCGGATGGCGAGCGAGCTGGGCCCCAATTGGGAGAGCCGGTTCGCCAACTTCAGTCACGAAGCCTCGGCGGCGGCGAGCCTGGGGCAGGTGCATCGCGCGACGCTCCATGACGGCGCGCTGGTCGCCTGCAAGCTGCAATACCCTGACATGCCAAGCACGGTGGAAGCCGACCTGCGACAGTTGAAGCTGGCGATGGCGATCTATCACCGCATGGACAATGCCATCCAGCATGAGGAAATCTACAAGGAATTGACGGAACGGCTGCGCGAGGAGCTGGATTACCAGCGCGAGGTGGCGCAGATGCGGCTGTACGGGCTGATGCTGGCGCAGCAGACAGATGTGCACGTGCCGGTGCCGGTGGAGGCGCTGTCGACCAAGCGGCTGCTGACGATGAGTTGGCTGGAAGGGCGGCCGCTGATGCGGCGGCTGGAGGAGGATCCGCCACTGGAGGAGCGGAATCGGATCGCAACCGCTTTGTTCCATGCATGGTATGTGCCGTTTTATAGGTACGGTGTGATCCACGGCGACCCGCATCTGGGGAACTACCAGGTGCGGCCGGATGGCAGCGTGAACCTGCTGGATTTCGGGGCCATCCGCGTGTTCGACACCAAGTTCGTACGCGGCGTGATCGACCTGTTCGAGGCGGTGCGCGACAACGACGATGCGAAGGCGCATCATGCGTATGAGACCTGGGGATTCACCGACCTGTCGAGGGCGAAGATGGCGGCGCTGAATCTGTGGGCGCGGTTCCTGTATGAGCCGTTGTGCGAGGATCGCGTGCGCCGCATTCAGGAAACCGATGATCCCCAATTTGGTCGCGCAGTCGCGGCACAGGTGCATGCGGGATTGAAGCGAACCGGGGGCGTGAAGCCGCCGCGCGAGTTTGTTCTGATGGACCGTTCTGCGATCGGACTGGGCGGCGTGTTCCTGCGGCTGAAGGCGGAGCTGAACTGGAGCCAGATGTTCCACGCGCTGATCGAGGATTTTGATGAGACGGCGCTGGGCGCGCGGCAAGCGGCGGCGCTGGCGGAGGCACAGGTGCCGCCGGCGGGGTAGCTCGATGACGCCGGGAAGGTCGCTTCCGTCAGGGCCGGCGTCTCAGCGATCAAATGCTTCAGTCGAGCGCGATGCCCCTCATGCCCCGGTCGGCGAGGACGTCGCTGAGAGGGCATGAAATTCGGCGACCTCGGGCGCCAACGCAATCGCCGTTGTTACCGCGACATGGGACGCATCGAGACGGCGCTGCGTGAATAACAGGCGGCTGAGCGCGATGTGCCCGCCGCGGTCATCGGGGGCCAGGCAGAACGGACTGCCTCGGACCCGACGCAGCGTTGCATCGACCTGGTCGCGCGGCACCGCCATGCGCGCCAGGAACTGCTCGATCATCGCGTGAAACATCGTGCGACCCGGGTGATGCCGCGTGAACAATAGATGCTCGTGACGAAACCGGGCCTCGATCGGGCCTGCGAAGTGATACCCGGTCAGCGCGTCGCGGCGCCGCTGCAGATCCCGCCAGATCGCGAACAACCAGTCCAGATTCAGCGCCCGTGGCACGTCGAGGTTCAGATCGTGATCGACAATGGCCGCGACGGCGATACCCGTGGCACGCATGCGGATCAGATAGGCGTCACCGAGCTCATCCGGATACGCCCCGAATAGCAGGTCCTGGGCAGGCACGTTGTTGGGATGTGGCCGGCAGCCAAACGGCCACAGGAAGCTCGCCGTCACCAAGGGGAAGGGGTGTCGGATGCCTTGAAGCGGGATATGGCCGAAGTCGAGATCGGGCGTGAAACTCAGCTGCGGTTCCACGATCAGACCCACCGAGGCGAGCGCGGCGCGGGCTTCCGCGGATAGGCGTCATTGCCAGGGACACATGTAACGGTCTCGTCACGAGACGGCGCGATGAAGCGGCGATACACATCGTGCAACCAGACGATCTGGCAATTGCCAATGAACACGATCTGGCGCATCGTCTTTGCTCATCACCTCGGCTGCCGCGCGATCTGGGTCAGCACGCTGAACAGTCGTGCGGCACGCGGTTGTCGCGGGATGCGTCTGGGGCCGCGACACCTGAACAAGTTGTGACCATCCATCCCGCCGGGATACAACCTGGGAGACAAGCCAATGTCCGCCGATCCGAATCATCTGATCCTGACCGGAGAGAATCCCTTCATCCGCCTGAGTGAGACCGATGCCGGGCCGATCACCACCAATGCCAGTTTCTGGCGGATCATTCTGTCGCCGGCGGGGCCGGGGCATGTGCTGTATCTGAAGAGCGAACTGACCGACGATCAGTGGCGGATCTATTCCGACAACATCGCCATGGCGCGGTGGTTGCAGCAGACGGTGCAGGGGATGCTCAATGCCGAGACCGCCGACACGTCCATTCCGGTGGTCGATGCGGAGTTCAGCAAGTCCGGTGACGCGCGGGATTTCTGGACCGAAAGCCTGCTCACGCATGACGAGGCGATTGATCTGACCTGGTATCAGATTGGTGTGCCGTTGCTCATCCACACGCAGCCGAATGCGGTGCCGGGGCGGCCGTATGGGGTGTGCACGGTGCTGATCCCGGCGTTGGGCGCACGGCTGACGTATAACGGGGAGCAGGCGAAGGGGACGCCCTTCGCGACGCAGCGCGAGGGAAAGCCGTTCAGCACCTGTGCGCTGGCGTTTTCCGAGAGCTGGACCGAGGCGCGGTAGCGCAGCGCGCGGCAATCTCATGCCTCACTGGCACGAGATTGCTCGTCGCTTCGCTCCCCGCATGAGCGGCGGATTACGGTGCCGGTTTGACATCCTGTAGGCGGTATAATCCGTCGGCGAGCAGGAAGAAGTTGGCGACGTGTTTGCTGACGCCGGCGATGTTCACCGGGGTCCACAGGTAGATCAGCGGCAGGTTCTGGTTCACCTGCTGCCACACGGCGGCGTACAGACCGCGGCGTGCGGCGACGTCGCCGACCGTGCGCGCTGCGTCCAGCTTCGCGTCAACCGTTGCGTTACCGTAGCGCGCCATGTTCAGCGCGCCGCTGCTGTGCAGGAAGCTCCAGGCGTTGCTGTCGGTGTCCAGCAGGCCGGACCAGCCGCCCAGCGCCATGGCGAAATCGCCGTTGCGGACCACGGCTAGCGCGGTGCCGAACTCGGTGGCGTTGACCTGCACGGCGAAGCCAGCTTCGGCCGCCATGGACTGGATCACCTCGCCGGCCTGCACGCCTTGCGGCGTGTTGTAGACAGTCAGCGCCACCGGGAACGGGGTCGTGACGCCGGCTTCCGCGAGCAGCGCCTTCGCCCGCGCCACGTCGCGGTTCGGCGGTACGGTGTTGGGATCATACAGCGGACTGAGCGATGACGTCGCCTGCGCGGTCGGCACATACATCCCCGCGAACACCACCTGGCTCAGCGCGGCGCGGTCCAGTGACAGCTCGAACGCCTTGCGCACGCGCGGATCACGGCCGAGCGGGGTGTCTGCCTTCGAATAATTGCCGGTGTTGATGGTTAACGCGCCATAGCCGAGGCTCTGCACGATCGCCAGACTAAGCTTCGGGTCCTGCTTCACCTCAGCGACGTCCAATGGCGCGATCTCCGTCAGGTCCAGTGTGCCGGCCTTGAGATTGGCGAGGCGAATGGAGCTGTCCGGAATGACGCGGTAGGTCACACGATCGTAATGGATGCGTGCCGCGTCCCAATAGTCGGTGAAACGCTGCAGCGTGATGTGGTCCTGTGCGGTACGCTCGACGAAGCGGAATGGGCCGGCGCACACGGGGTGCAAACCGAAATCCTTGCCACCGGCCTCGGCGGCCTTGGGCGCCACCATCATGCCGGCGCGGTCAGTCAGGATGGCGACGAAGGGGCTAAACGGCTGCTTCATCACCACGCGGACGGTGAGCGGATCGACTGCCTCGGCATGGTCCATGGCGCCGATCTCGCTGCGGCGGAAACTGCCGCTGGCGGTCAGATCGCGTTGCAGGGTGTAGACCACGGCGTCGGCGTTGAACGGTTCGCCATCCTGGAAGATGACGTTCGGGCGCAGATGCAGGATCAGCGTCTTCGTGTCGGTCCATTCGTAGGACGTCGCCAGGCCGGGGACGATGTTCAGCTTGGCGTCAAAGTCGAACAGCTTGTCGCAGACCGCGGTCATGACCAGCGTGCCGACATAGGTGCGAGAGAATGTTGGATCCAGGATGTCCGGGTCGTCGCGGATGCCGATGTGCAGGGTGGTCTGCGCCTGGGCGTGCGGGGCCGCGGCGCAGAGGGCGAGGAGGGCGGCGAGCAGGGTCAGGCGGCGCATGGCGGCTCCGGGGTTGGGTTGGCGCGAAATGGTAAGCAAGTACGCTGCCAGGGCCGAGCTGGTTGGCGAAATCGTCTCGGCCGGGCCTCTTGCGCCGGTTTGCCGCGCGGTGCATTTGGACCTGCCCCTACGGCCCGGTTTTCCTGCGTGAAGGATCGAACGGATGCGCCTTGCGGTGCTGAAGGAACGGCGCGATTACGAGACGCGCGTCGGCGCTACGCCTGACACGGTGAAACGCCTGATCGGCCTGGGGCTGACCGTGGCGATCGAGGCGGGGGCCGGTGCCACCGCCGCCATTCCCGACAGTGAATTCGCCGCTGCGGGGGCCGAACTGGCGCCGGATGCGGCGAGTGCACTGGCGGGGGCGGGCATTGTGTTCACCGTGCAGGCGCCGCTGCCGGAACAACGGGCGATGATCCCGCGCGGGGCGCTGTTGGTGTGCACCGCCGGGGCGTTCGCCGACCCCACCTTGGTGCCGTCATTGGCCGAGGCCGGGATCGACTGCGCGGCGATGGAGCTGTTGCCGCGCATCACGCGGGCACAGTCAATGGACGTGCTGTCGAGCCAGGCGAACCTGGCCGGCTATCGCGCGGTGATCGAGTCGGGCTTCACCTTCCAGCGCGGCTTTCCGATGATGATGACGGCGGCGGGCACGGTGCCGCCGGCACGGGTGTTCGTGATCGGCGCCGGCGTGGCCGGGCTGCAGGCGATTGCCACGGCGCGTCGGCTGGGCGCGATCGTCTCGGCGACCGACGTGCGGCCGGCGGCGAAGGAAGAGATCAAGTCGCTCGGCGCCACGTTCGTGGGTGTCGAGGATGCGGAAACCGCCGGGCAGACCGGCGCCTATGCCCGCGAAATGAGCGACGCGTTCCGCCAGAAGCAAGCCGATCTGATGGCAACCACGGTGGCGAAGAACGATATCGTCATCTGCACCGCGCTGGTAATGGGCCGCCGCGCGCCGACGATCGTGACGCAGCCGATGGTGGATGCGATGCGGCCGGGCAGCGTGATCGTCGACTTGGCCTCGGACGCCGGCGGCAACTGCGCCACGACCGTGCCGGGGCAACTGATCACCACGCCGAATGGGGTGACGATCCTGGGCTGGCACAACTGGCCGGGGCGGATCCCGGTGGCGGCCTCGGCGCTGTATGCGCGCAACCTGTTCACCTTCCTGTCGACCTTCTGGGACAAGGAGGCCAAGGCGCCGACGCTGCCGGAGACCGATGACATCGTGAAGGGCGTGATGCTGACCCGCGACGGCGCGGTGGTGCACCCCAACTTCCAGCCCGCGCAAGCCGCCTGACGGAGAGAGACGATGGATCCCACCCAGGTCGCCCATGAAGCCGCCGCGCTGGCCGAGCGCGCGCAGGCATTGGCCGCACATGTCGAGGCGCTGAGTTCGACCGCCGCCGCTGTTGGTCCGGTGGTGGCGCCATTCGTGTTCCTGTTCTCCGTGTTCCTGATGGCGTGTTTCGTCGGGTACTACGTGGTGTGGAACGTGACGCCGGCGCTGCACTCGCCGCTGATGGCGGTGACCAACGCGATTTCGTCCGTCATCATCGTCGGTGCCATGCTGGCGACCGGGCTGGGCACCAATCCGTGGGCGATGGGGTTCGGCTTCATCGCCGTGACCCTGGCCAGCGTGAACATCTTTGGCGGCTTCCTGGTGACCCAGCGCATGCTGTCGATGTTCAAGAAGAAGCAATAGGGCGAGCCACATGTCCGCGAACCTGACGTCGCTCGCCTACCTCGTCGCCGGGGTGCTGTTCATCCTGGCGTTGCGTGGGCTGTCCAGCCCCGTCACGTCGCGTCAGGGCAACCGGTTCGGCATGATCGGCATGGCGATCGCCGTGGCTGCGACGCTCCTGCACGATGGCATGGCGCTGACCGGCTACGGGCTGATTGTGCTGGGCATCGTGATCGGCGGTGCGATCGGCGCGGTGGTGGCGCAGCGGATCAAGATGACAGCACTGCCGCAATTGGTGGCGGCGTTCCACTCGCTGGTCGGCATGGCGGCGGTGTTTGTCGCGGCGGCGGCGCTGAACGCGCCGGAGGCGTTCGGCATCGGCACGCTGGGCAATATCCACCCAGAAAGCCTGGTGGAGATGTCGCTGGGTCTGGCGATCGGTGCGGTGACGTTCTCGGGCTCGGTGATCGCGTTCTCGAAGCTGCAAGGGATCATGAGCGGGGCGCCGATCACGTTCCCGATGCAGCACAAGCTGAATTTGGCGCTGGCCATTCTGCTGGTGGTGCTGATCGTGGCGTTCATCGCCAGCGGCGGACATCAGGTGATCTTCTGGGCGATCGCGCTGTTGGCCTTCGCGATCGGGTTCCTGATCATCATCCCGATCGGCGGCGCGGACATGCCGGTGGTTGTTTCGATGCTGAACAGCTACTCGGGCTGGGCGGCGGCGGGCATCGGCTTCACCATCCAGAACCTGGCGCTGATCATCACCGGGTCGCTGGTGGGCGCCTCGGGCGCGATCCTGTCCTACATCATGTGCAAGGGCATGAACCGCAGCATCATCAACGTGCTGTTGGGCGGGTTCGGCAGTGTGGGTGGCGCAGCGGCGGCGGCCGGGCCGGCGGGCGACCGGACGGTGAAGAGCGGCAACGCCGACGACGCGGCGTTCATCATGAAGAACGCCTCGAAGCTGATCGTGGTGCCGGGCTATGGCATGGCGGTGGCGCAGGCGCAGCATGCGCTGCGCGAGATGGCGGACACGCTGAAGAAGGAAGGGGTGGAGGTGAAGTATGCCATCCATCCCGTGGCGGGGCGTATGCCGGGGCATATGAACGTTCTGCTGGCGGAAGCGAATGTGCCGTATGACGAGGTGTTCGAGCTGGAGCAAATCAACTCGGAATTCTCGACGGCGGACGTGGTGTATGTGATCGGTGCGAATGACGTGACCAATCCGGCGGCGAAGACGGATCCGCAGTCGCCGATCTATGGCATGCCGATTTTGGAGGTGGACAAGGCGGCGACCGTGCTGTTCGTGAAACGGTCGATGGCGTCGGGGTATGCCGGAGTTGATAACGAGCTGTTCTTCCGGCCGAACACGATGATGCTGTTCGGGGATGCGAAGAAGATGACGGAAGAGATTGTGCAGGCGCTGGGACACTGATGCGGGCTGGCTGCGCGGTGATGGCAAGCGCGCTTCACCACGAAGCCGGCCGAGAGCCACGAAGGGCCACCCAGTCGAGGGACTGGTTGCTGAATTGAGGGGGTGGCGGGGCGTTTATTGCGCGCCGCGCGACGCGCCACAAACGTCATTGCCACAGCCGCGCGGTCACGTGTGTCGCACCGTTCCTTCGTGGTGCTTCGTGGCTCTCGGCCTTCTTCGTGGTGAATGCGTTTCGCTGCCGAACGCGCGCCCGGCTTCATTCCGGCGGATCGGGTTCGTCTTCTGCTTTCTGCTGCTGATGATCCAGGCTGCGGCCGCGGCTTCGGTGGGAACACCGCGTACGGCCTCGACCCGTGTGCTGGGGAACAGCACCGAAACAGCGAACGCCAGTGGTCCATCCGGCACCATGCGACATTCCGGCACCCGCAGGCTCCTCCCCTGATCCGCTGGCGCAGGCCGCGCTTTCCGCAAGGAACGATGCCGTGCGGGCCGGGATTATTCCATGCGCGGTGAAGCGCGCCGCCGCTCAGCAGTTATCGGTGTTGGAGGATGAGCCGCTGAGCAGGCTGCCGAAGATGCCGCCGACCGCGACACTGGCGACCGTGCTGGCGGGGTTGCCGCTGGTGGTCGTTGACCCCTGCCGGTCGGGCAGGTAGCGGCCGATCTCCTCTGCCAGGTTCAGGATAGGCATGCTTTGCAGCGCGATGTGCCCGGGTCCGGTGAGGGTGGCGAGGAACAGGCCCTCGCCGCCGAACAGGATGTTTTTGAAGCCGCGAACAAGCTGGATGTCGAAGTCGATGGTGGGGTCCATGGCGCCGACATGGCCGGCGTGGACCAGCAGGCGCTCGCCGGGGGCAAGGTCCTTTTCGACCACCTCACCGGACAGGTCGAGGAAGGCAGTACCGGGGCCGGTGAGCTTTTGCAGGATAAAGCCCTCGCCGCCGAAGAAGCCGGCACCGAGGCGCTTCTGCCAGGCGATTTCGAGGGCCACTGATTTCTCGGCGCAGAGGAAGGTTTCCTTGCGGCAGATGATGGACTGGCCGGCCTGCAGCGGGATGGCGCGGATGGTGCCGGGGAAGCGGGGGGCGAAGGCGACGTGGCCGTTGCCGCGGGCGGTAAAGTCGGTGACGAACAGGGTGCCGCCGCTGAAGGTGCGCTTCAGGCCGGCGAAGAAGCCACCACCGGTGTTGGTGTTCATCTCGACCGCGTCGTTCATCCAGCACATGCAGTTGGTCTGGCTGTAGACGGTCTCGCCCGGCGCCAGGTCGATCGCGACCGTTTGCATGGTGGTGCCGGACAGTTCGTACTGCATCGGATGCGCTCCCTGATGACGGCCCTCGGTCGGCACCCTGCCAGCGGACGGTCCGCTGGCGCAACGGCAAAGCGGGAAGGCCGGCGATCAGGGGGCGGCGCGCGCGGCGGCCAGCAGTTTCTCGATGAAGGTTTTCAGGGGCATGCCGACCGTCGCGCCGGCGCAGGTGGCGGCGGTGGTGACGTGGGACAGGATGCCGCGTTCATACAGCGCGCGGGAGTCGCCGATCGGCGCGCTGGCGGCCGAGGTGGCGCCGGCAATGATGCCGAGGCTGTCGAGGTGCGGGATGCGGGCGATGCCGGCACCGTCCAGCCCGACGCCGGCATCGGAGAAGAACACGGCGCGGATGCCTCGCGGGACGATTGTATCGGGCCGACCGCCGGGCAGGGCCGCATGCGATGCGGTGACGACGATCTGGCCGGTATCCTCGGGACGCAGCATGCCGACGGAATCGGCGCAGATCAGCTTCGGCTCGCCAGGGACGTCGCGCAGGATGGTGCGGGTGCCATCGGTGATAGGGGGCGGCGCGGCGGGTGGGATCTGGCCCGCCTGCATCCGCGTGGCGCAGGCGCGCACGGTCTGGCCGGGCGCGCAGCGGAGCGCGGCGGCGGCTTTGTTGACGTGGCTAATGATGCCGTGGGCGAGCGTGTGGTCGCCGTCGCCGATGTGGCAGGTGGCGGCGGCGGCGGTGGCGGCGGGCAGGCCAATCGCGTCGAGGTAGGGCAGGCCGAGGATCCCGGCGTTGTCGGCGCCGATGCCGGCGTCGTTCATGATGACACCACGGATGCCCCATTTGGCGGCGTTGAAGGCGTTGTATTTGCCGCCATAGGAGCCGGAGACGATGACGGCGCCAGCCTGGGCGGCGGTGACGTTGGAGCAGGAGGGCACAGTGGCGATGGGGGGAGAGGTGGGCGTGGTCGGCATGGGTGGTGTCCCCCTGGGCGGCGGCGTGCCGGTTGCGGGAAGCATTTCACCACGGAGGAAGCGCGAGGGCCACCGTGGGCCATGCAGCAGGAAGAGTGGCAGTTCGTGCGAAAATGATACGGCACCGGTCCCGCGACACACGATCGTCCTACATGCTAAGGACACACGTGCATGACGTTCGAGATTTGACGATGCGTAGACCAGTTCTGCATTTCATTGTTGCTAGATGCTATCGGTCCGGGTGAGTTAGATGAAAGTCCGGGCGTTCACCCAACGCATCATGTGGGTTTGCTTCCTCTTCTCACGTTGCGTCTGATAATCAGTCGATACGTTCTGCCATACGAGGATCGTCGGTATCAATCGGAGGCAGCGCAGTCAGACGAGGCCTCGGATATGCAAGCACCGCCGATGCGCACGTTGATAGTACCGATCGCAGGTTCTTAACCTACAGGCTAACAGCTGACGAAGTATCAACCGCACTAATCGCCAATGCCCTTCAAGTCAGAATCGATGGCCCGCATTCTCTTGTGGATTATGGATTTAGTTTTGCCCCTCCGATGGCTGGATTGGGTCTGCAATCAGGATCGCGTTCAAGTCGTGTCTGTAAGATTGACCTGCCTGCCCATTACATTGCCCTGGGGTCGTCATAACGCGACGAGAAGGTCACCGGTCTTGCGACATCACAAAAGCCTTCGCGTTATTGGCGGCCCGTTGCGTTCATTGGGGTTCCCTCTTCCCTTTCCGCCACAAGCACACACCCTCCCCTACCGCACAAACCGCAGCCGATCGAACCGCCGCCGGAACGCCGTCACTTCCTCCACCACCTTCTCCGGCGCCTCATTCCCCACCAGCGCCCGCGCGATAAACCCCGCCAGCGTCTCCATATCCGCCGCGGTCATCCCCCAGCGCACGATCTCGCAGGTCCCCAGCCGCAGCCCGTTCAGGTCGCCGTCCAGTTCCACCTCCGGCAACCCAATCCCGCACGCCAGGATGTTCGCTCGCCGCAACCGTTTTGCCGCCGTCTGCCCGCCGCCGAACGCCCCGGCGCGCAGCGCGAACTGATGGGATGTGGTCGCCCCACGCGGGGCGGCGAACACCTCCAGCCCGCGCGCGGCGAGCGCGGCCGCCAGCGCCCGCGCGCTGGAGGCCATCTCGGCGGCGTAAGCGGGGCCGTACGCCTTCCAGTCCAGCAACGTGATCGCCAATGCCGCCGCCTTGCCGGCGTCGTAGTTGGCCGTCATGCCGGGAAAGGCAATGCGGTCCAGCGCTTCGGCCAGCGCGGCGTCGTTGGTCAGCACCAGCCCGGCGGGCGGGCCGGCGAGGCTCTTGTAGGTGCTCATGGTCAGCAGATGCGCACCCTCGGCCAGCGGGTTGGGCCAGGCGCCGCCGGCGATCATGCCGGACAGGTGGGCGGCATCGAACAGCAGCTTGGCGCCCACCTCGTCGGCCACCGCGCGCAGGGCGGCGACCGGGTGGGGGAACAGGTTCAGGCTGGCGCCCGTGGTGATCAGCTTCGGGCGCACGCGGCGGGCCAGGTCGCGCACGCCGGCAACGTCCACGGTATAGCCGGCGGCGTCGACCGGTGCGGGGTGGATGTGCAAGCCATACAGGCCGGCGCAGCCCGGCGCCTGGTGGGTGACGTGGCCGCCGATGCACGCGGGCGGGGTGATCACCGCGTCGCCCGGCCGGCAGGTCGCCATGAAGGCGAACAGATTGGCCAGCGCGCCAGAGGGCGCGCGGAACTCCGCGAAGCGCGCGCCGAAGACCTCGGCCGCCAGCTCCGCGGCGATGATCTCGATCCGCTCGATGGCTTCCAGGCCCATTTCGTATTTGTCGCCGGGGTAGCCGAGCGAGGGGCGGGAGCCGAGGCCGGCGGCCAGCGCGGCTTCGGCCTTGGGGTTCATCGCGTTGGTGGCGGGGTTGAGGTTGACGCAGTCGCGCTCGTGGATGGCGCGGTTCCAGGCGATGGCCTCGTCGAGGCGGGCGGCGATCGCATCCAGCGGCGAGGTGGCGACCTCGGCGGCGACGGATTGCACCAGGGTCTCGCAGGCGGCGGGCACCCAGTCCCGCCGCGCCAGGGCTGTCATGAGCATCTCCTTGACGGTCGTCTGGCGGCACGATCCTCCGCGCGGAGGAGGCGGGCAACCGGGAGAGCGGTGGCAGGACCCGGGCAGCCATTGGGCGGCGTTTTCCCGCTTGATCTCCCTCGCAGCTCAAGCCCTTGCAACACGGGGAGCAGGTCAGCTCCCCAGCCGCACGCCGAGGTGGAAATGCGCATCGACCCGCCGGGCGATCTCGCGGCTGATGCCCGGTGCGGCTTCCGGGTCGACTAGCCCCGCGCCGTTCACACCGCGCGCGGACCCGAAATGGTTCAGAAGCGCCCGCTTCGGCTTGCCGATATCGCTGGCGGGCGCGATTTTTCATTGCCCATGTCGGCTTTCGCTGTGTCTTTGAACGAGAGGACCGCCTGACGGTTTTGCTGGACGACGCCGATTTTGCCCTGACCCTCAGCGCCCTGGTTTACGGTGAAGAGCCGCACTACCCCAGCGGCTTCCATGTTGGCTTCAATCTTGACTCCGAAGCGCAACGCGGCGAAGCGCACGCCAGATGTCTGCCATCTTCCGTCCCGATCCTGCGCGCGGGGCGATCTGGGTGGCGCTGACGTTTCATTGCCCCGCGCCGGGGGCTTGCTGGTGGCGCCGGCCTATTGGCCTCCATAGTGCGGACGGCGTGGCGGTGGCGGATCTCCGCAACCGTCCGTCCGAGGGCGATGGCTGACGCCTTTCGACGTCGGCGGAGGAGCCTTCCGGCCGGAGACATCGTTCGACCGCGCTCGCGTCTGCATTTGTTGTGCGGCATCATCGACGCTGGCAGTCGCGGGCCCAGGCCTGACGCCGCTTCTGGTCGGCGTGGCTTTGGGGCCATCGATCCTGCGGGCATCCCCAAAGGGCCGCCGTGTGCGGCGCACTGGCAGACCAGACGGCCTCGATGCCCCGGGCGATCAACGGATTTTGTGCGGCAATTCTTGCGCGGGAAGCCAACTGCGTGGCGGAGACAAAGGGAACAGCAAGGACGGAGACGGTGGTCACATTGGCCGACACGCCCGACGCGGAGGCCATCGCCACCAGGTTCGGTGTTCCTGCCGCGATCCACGCCAGCGATTTCATGTTCATGTTTCATCTTGGCCCGGATCAGGCCGAATGGCCGAGAACACGACCAGGCGCCACCGAGCGCTATCTCAGCGATGGCGCACGATCAGCGACGCGACTGAATGAACTGGTCAGGCGATTTCACTCCAACCGTGGCCAGCGCGTGCTCCGTGTTCTCGAGTTCGCATCCGGTTGCAGAATGGTCTTGCGGCATCGCGCGCATGAAAGATCGGTACGCATTGACCGCCTGTGACATCCATGAGCAGGCGATCGCTTTCCAAGCAGGCGTGCTGGGTGTCGAGGCCATTCTGTCGCGGACGGACCCCGAGGCGCTGATCCCCGCCGGTGATTTCGACGTCGCTTCGCATTGTCGTTCTTTTCGCATGCTTCTCCTCGTACATGGGGCCGATGGCGGCGAAGCTTGTCGCGCGCCCTGGCTGACAATGGTTTGCTGATTTTCACGGCCCACGGCCGTGGCGGCTATGAACGAGCCGGCCGTCCGCGGTTGCAACCGGAGGGATTTGGTTCGTTGCGGGAAGTGAACAGCAAGACCGTGTTACCACGGGACTATGGCACCGTGCCGATAAGTCCATATCTACGCGTTTGAACAGATCGAGCGATGCGAGCAGGTCGAAATCGCGCTTTTCGAAACGGCATCATGGTGGGGAGATCAAGACACCTATGTCGTCCGTAAGACCCAGGCTTCCTTCCACCTACGGTCATCACGCTCTATCCCTTGACCCGTACCCCCGGATGGAAATGCGCATACACCCTTCGGGCAATCTCCCGGCTGATCCCCGGCGCGGCTTCCAGATCAGCCAGCCCTGCCCCCTTCACCCCCCGTGCGGATCCGAAATGATTTAGTAGCGCCCGCTTCCGCGCCGCGCCGATCCCATCGATCTCGTCCAGCTCGCTCCGCACCAGAGACTTCGACCGGCCAGCGCGATGCGTGGTGATCGCGAAGCGATGCGCCTCGTCGCGCAGACGTTGCAGGAAATACAGCACCGGGTCGCGCGGCGGTAATTGAAACGGTGCCGCATCGGTGGTGTGGAACCATTCGCGCCCCGCATCACGGTCCGGCCCCTTGGCGATCCCCACCAGCGCCACGTCGGTCACGCCGAGATCGTCCAGCACCGTGCGGGCCGCCGAGAGCTGCCCGGCGCCGCCGTCGATCAGCACCAGGTCAGGCCAATCGGGCACCTGGCCCTCGGCCTGTTCGCGCAATGCGCGGCCGAACCGGCGCTGCAGCACCTCACGCATCATCGCGAAGTCGTCGCCCGGCGTGATCGGGCCGCGAATGGTGAATTTGCGATAGGCGGCCTTGATGAACCCTTCCGGTCCCGCGACGATCATCACGCCGTAGGGATTGGTACCCATGATGTGGCTGTTGTCGTAGACCTCGATGCGCTCGGGCCGGCCGGGCAGGTGGAACAGCGCGGCGACGCCCTCCAGTAGCTTCGCCTGGCCGGCGCTCTCGGCCAGCTTGCGCTCCATCGCCTCGCGCGCGTTGGTTTCGGCGTGCAGCACCACGTCGCGCTTCTCGCCGCGCTGCGGGGTCAGTACCTCGACCTTGCGACCCGCCTTCAGGGTCAGCGCCTCGGCGATCAGATCTTGTTCCGGCAGTGGATGGTTCACCAGCACAAGCGGCGGCGGCGGTTTGTCGTCATAGAACTGGGCGATGAAGGCGGCGAGGACCTCGGGGGTTTCCTCGTTGCGCGCGTTGGACGGGAAGAAGGCGCGATTGCCGTTGTTGCGGCCGCCGCGGACGAAGAACACCTGCACGCAGGTCTGACCGGCGGCGCTCCACGCGGCGATGACGTCGGCGTCCTGCAGCGACGCGGGATTGATCACGTCGCTGCCCTGCACGAAGGTCATCGCGCGGATGCGGTCGCGCACCGCGGCGGCGCGCTCGAATTCCAGATGTTCGGCAGCCGTTTCCATCTCAGCCGCCAGCTCCTGCTGCACCGTGCCCGACTTGCCGGCCATGAAGGACTTCGCCTGGGCAACCAGCTTGCCGTAGTCCTCCTCGCTGATGCGGCCGACGCAGGGCGCCGAGCAGCGCTTGATCTGGTGCAGCAGGCAGGGGCGCGTGCGGGTGGAGAACACCGTGTCGGCGCAGGAGCGCAGCAGGAACACCCGTTGCATCGCCGTGACGGTCTGGTTCACCGCCCAAGCCGAGGCGAACGGCCCCCAATAGCTGCCTTTGCGCGTCTGCGCGCCACGGTGCTTGGCGATCTGCGGATAGGGATGGTCTTCCGTCAGCATCAGCCAGGGATACGACTTATCGTCGCGCAGGATGATATTGTAGTGCGGCTTGAGCCGCTTGATCAGGTTGGCCTCGAGCAGCAGCGCCTCGGCCTCGGTGTGGGTGGTGATCACCTCCATCGACGCGGTCAGCGACACCATCCGCCGCAGGCGTTCGGGCAGGCGTGCCGGCTGGGTGTAGCTGGTCACGCGCTTCTTCAGGCTGCGCGCCTTGCCGACGTACAGCGCCTCACCCTTGGTATCGAGCATGCGGTAGACGCCCGGGCTGGTGGGCATGGTCAGCAACGCCGCTTCGATGATGGCGGCACCGGTGGCCGGCGGCGGAGGGTCTGTTTCGCTCATGGCATCAGACGGGCTGTTGGCGGAGGATGCCGTATCGTGGCAGGCACCGCCATAGGAGGCGCCACCCTAGAAGGGCATGCATTCGCTGCGGCGCAATGCCTGCCGGTACGGGTGGTCGTTCAATGAGGGGAGAGGGAACCAGGTCATGGCAAGTTGCCGCGCGGTGTGCCGCGCCGTTGGAATGTTGGCATTGGGGCTGGCCGGTGCGGGCACGGCACGCGCCGGGCAAGCCGAAATGGCCGCGGCGAATGCGTGCGCGGCGGGGCTGCCGAAAGACGCCAAGACGATCTTCGATGCGACGCTGCCGAAGGTGGGGCCAGGCATCGAATTGAAGTCGGTGGTCACCTCCACAACGCGCAGCTTGGCGATGTCCGGGGCGATCGAGCCCGGCACAGCGCGCGAATCGGCGACCGAGGCGGGAGCCTGCCTGAAGAAGGCGGCGCCCTAAACCACTGGCCGGGCGGCGGAAGGCGCTTCGCTTTTCCGCTCTACGGTCGCTTGCTAGGCTGATGTCGTCTGCGCAAAGAAGGATATGCCGATGCTGTCGAACACGCGGGTTGCCTGGTTCAATGGACAGATCGTACCCGAGGGGCAGGTGCTGATCCCGTATCGGGACAAGAGCTGGAAATCCGGTGACGGCTGCTTCGACATGACGCGCACCTTCAACGGCAGCATCTTCCGCCTGAAGGAGCACATCGACCGGTTCTACAAATCTATGCGCTACATCCGCATCGACCCGGGGATGTCGCCGCAGGAAATGACCGCGGCGACCGAGGCGGTGGTGTCCCGCAACGAGCATCTGCGTGCGTCGCACGGCGATTGGTGGGTGGGCCAGCGTATCAGCCGCGGCGTCGATGCGGTCGGCGACGAGGGGTGGGAGCATACCGGACCGAACCTGGTGATCGATTGCACGCCGCTGCCGCTGGCCGCGCGGGCGGCGATGTACCGCGATGGGGCCGAGGTGATGACCACCACCATACGTCGCACCGCGCCGAGCATGCTCAGCCCGCGCGCCAAGATGAACAACTACCTGAACATGGTCGTGGCCGGTGCGCCGATCAAAGCGGCGCGTCCGGACGCCTGGCCACTGTTGCTCGACGAGAACGGCAACCTGGCCGAAGGGTCGGGCAGCAACGTCTTCATCGTACAGGACGGCGCGCTGCGCACCCCACGGGCCCGCTACGTGCTGCCCGGCGTCAGCCGGCAGATGACCATGGATCTTGCCGCCAGACTGGGCATCGCCTGCGAGGAATCAGATATCGACCTCTACGATGCGGCCAATGCCGACGAGATGTTCCTGACCGCCACCAGCCTCTGCGTCCTGCCGGTGCGGCGCTTCAACGGGCAGGAGGTTGGCGTTGCCGCCTGGACGGGCGCCGGGCCGGTGACCCAGCGCCTGATCGACGCCTATGTCGTCGCGGTCGGCTGCGACTTCGTGCGGCAGTATCTCGATCGCCTGCCGGGGTGAGCGCGGGGGGCATGGGACCCGTCTGCACGGTTTCGCAGCACCGATCGGGCGCTCACAGATCCGCGATCTGAGAAATCCCATAACTCTGTGGATAAGTTTGTGGAGGAATGTCGGGGCAGCCCGGCGAACAGCGCGGGATTCCTGACACGATATTACGTTGCCTAAAAACCACGCAAAACCTAATTCATTGATTTTATTGAATAACGTTCTGTGGATACTGTCATCGAGTTAACACATTTCGCCATCCCGCTGAAGTCTCGTCGGTCCGGCTCAGCGGGTGGACAAATCCCGCCGGCGGCGTTCGATTTCCACCCCCGCGGATGCTGCATCTGCGAACACATCGAGCTTCTCGACCCGCACCCGGGCGAGGTGGACCCGGGGGTCCTCCAGGCAGGCTTCGGCGATCCGCTCGGCCAGGGTCTCGACCAGCATGACATGGCCGCTGGCGACGATGGCGCGGACCGTGGCGGCGACGGTCTCGTAGTCCACCACCCGGCGCAACTCGTCGCGCCCGACGCCGGGGCGGGAGGTGGCATGCCGGGCATCGTCCTCCACGCCGAGGTCGATATTGACCCGGATGCGCTGCGGCCCGGCGTGCTCGTGCGGATGCACACCGATGCTCGCCGGCAGCACGAGGTCCCGCAGGAACACGTGTCGCAACCCACGGGCGGCGTCGGCGATGCGGGGCGTCTCCATGGTCCTATTCCTCGGCCGGGGCGGGTTGCTGCGGCGACCATTGCAGGTGCTGGCCGCCATCCAGCGCGATCATCTGCCCGGTCATCGCCGGCAGCGCCAGGATCGTCAGCAGCGCGCGGGTGATCTCGTCCGGACCAGTGCCATGGCCGAGCGGGACCGAGGCGGCGTGACGGGCGAACTGTTCGTCGGTCTGCCGTGCATTGGGCAGCGCGGGGCCGGGGCCGATCGCATTGACCCGGATGCGCGGCGCCAGCGCCAGCGCCATGGTCTGTGTCAGGGCCCACAGCCCGGCCTTGGAGATGGTGTAGGACATGAAATGCGGGGTGAGCGACCAGACCCGCTGATCGATCATGTTGACCACCACCCCTTTGGCCGCCGCTGGCAACTGGCGGGCGAAAGCCTGTATCAGGACGAAGGGGGCCCGCAGGTTCGGCTCGACGTGGCGGTCCCAGGACTCGCGGGTGGCGTCGTTCCACTCGTCGCGCTCGAAGCTGCTGGCATTGTTGACCAGCACGCCGATCGGTCCCAATG
>DATHNE010000293.1:0-2665 GCA_035486355.1 Acetobacteraceae bacterium | reverse complement strand
ACCATATTGTGCGCCAGCGCATGCAGCAGCACCACGCAACGCACCTTGCTGGCACCGCGCACCACCAGTTGCACCAGTCCCCGGTCCCGCCATTGCGCGAACACGCATTCGACATGCGAACGGGCCTCATACCAGCGCTTGCCGTTCGGCTCCCGCATATTGCGCCGCCATGCCAACACCCCGGGACCATCTTTGGGTCGGGGCGCATAAGCCGTGTCCGCCCCGGTCTTGGCTTGGTTGCTGGGCGCCAGAACCAGCGTGTCGGCCGCGTAGGCCGCCTCAATGTCGGCGAGATCGCAAAAACCCGCGTCCGCCAGATGGAACGAGGGCCGCTTGCCGTAGCGCTCTTCAATCCGCTCCAGCATCGGTCCGATCTGGCCACTGTCGGCGCCGCGCGGCTCCAGCCCGACATCCACCACCACCAGGCTATCCGGATCGCATCCCATCTGAACGTTATAGGCGGGGCGGAAGGCGCCGCCCGCCATGCGCATCACCCGTGCATCCGGGTCGGTCGTGGAAACGCGCGGCTCCTTCGCAACGCCGGTCTTGGGATCGATGCGATCCTTTTTGGCGCGCTGGGCTTGCTCCGCCTCCAGTTCGGACAGCCGCTCCTGCGCCCGGCGCAGCCGCTCGGCTTGCTCCTCGGCCGCACGAGCCCGCGATTGCGCGCGACGCTGGGCGGCGGCCCCCGGCTCATCATCGAGTTCGCGCCGTAACTGCACGATCCGCTCCGCCACCTCCTCGCGCAGCCGGGTGATTGTCTTGCGGCGGCGGAACGACGCGGCGCCCGCGCTGGCCCGCACCTTCACCCCATCCTGCGCCAGTCGCTCCAGTTGGATGAGCCCGTCGGCCGCCAGCGCGGTCACGCTATCGGTCAGCAGCTTGTTCAGCAGTTGCTCGTGGTCGACGCGAAAGTCGCTGAGTGCGTGATGATTGACCCCAACCCCGCCGCACAGCCAGCGATAGGGCAGGTCGCGTTCGCACAGTCTGGCCAGTTCGCGCGCGCTGCCGACAGCCTCGATCGTGGCGAACAGCCAGAGTGCCAGGAGCAAAGCGGGATCGATGGGGTCGCGGCCCGGCCCATGCGTGCGGGCCTTGATGACGTCATACAGCGGCCCGAGGTCCAATTTGCCAACAAAGGCAGCGGCGAGCCGCACCGGATGGTCCGCTGCCACCAACTGGTCGAGGTCGACCATCTCCCAGCCGGGCGTATTGCGATCGGGCGTGGCGACACGCGGATCTCCAGGGTGCATCGCCGGCGCCGCGACTGGCTCGGTGATCGGCAAATCAGGAAACAAACCGTCGCTGCTCATCGCCGCCTCGCTTGAACGCAAGGCAGGGAATCACACTCGCCGACCGTGCCGCCAGAGCTTCGAGGCTCGCCAAGTCAAAAAATCACAGACTCTCTGTCCCAACGCGACCTGTTGCGCGGCGTTCTTCATAAACTGGGCGCGACGGCCGTCACCCCAGTCACGATTCTCAGCGATGGGGCGGAAGGGCCCCGCGCGCTCGGCGAAGCGGCCAGTCCCGGCCCAACCCATCATGTGTTGGACTGGTTCCCCTTTCGATGCGGATTCAGCATGTTAATCAGGCGACCAAAAGCTGGCCGGACGTCTTCGCGGACGATCGCCGGATGGGTACCGATCTCGTTGAAATCATCGATCGGCTTCGCTGGCGTTTATGGCACGGCCAGGTCGCTCGGGCCCTCGATCTCATTGGCGAAACGCTGATCACGCTCGACGGTGTCGCCAACGGCGAGAAGCTGGCCGCCGCAGCCGCGCGAAAGGTGGCGCGTCTGTTCACGGAAAGTACTGTGCAGTGGCTGTTGCACCGAAGAATGAACGCACAGAAGCACGTGCGGTGGTCACCACGAGGTGCTCATCTGATGCTCAAGGTTCGGACCGCGACCGCCAATGGGACCCTTGAGCGGGATCACGCGGTCTCCGAGCGGTGGGGCCGCCGTCCGTTCCGGCGCGCGGCGTGACGCCCCCCAGGTTCTGGACGGTCTCCCCGTTTTTTGTTGGACATCCAACGCGCGGCGCGGCCGGTTCCCCCGCGACCTTCCGCATCACCTCGCGAGGGACAGTCCTTTTCTTGTCCGCCGGCTGCGACAACCCCTCACGTAGCGCTTTGCTCACCCGCTCGAGGAGCACGATCATATCCTCGTCGGACAGGCCGCCGTCACGACCGGCCTCGATCATCTCGTCGAGCTCGTCGGTGAACGCTTCGTCGCTCATGGATGCGCCGCTCATGGCTGCCGCCCCTCCGGATGGAGCACGACCGCATATTCGCCCGCGGCGCTGGCCGCCACGCTGCTGCCATCCTGTGCCGCACGGACATGCGCTGGGCTGACCCACCGGAGGTTCAACCCTCCTGGCGTGTCGATCAGCAGGCGAGCGCCCCGCGGCATTCCGCGTAGCGCGGCGGCAAGGCCAGCAATGGTCATGGCGATTTTCCCCCGGCTTCTGATGCGGACCTGATCCGGTAACGCGCCCGGGCTGGTCGCTGCACCACGTCACCAGGGTAGTGGGCCAGCTTGAATGCACCACGTTCGGGATGTCACATGTCGAGAGGATCAGGCCAGGACCCACGCCGGCCATGCTCCACAGGTGCTCGCCGCCTTGCGAAATACAGCTCGGACCGTCATTCGTCGCCTTGGGTTTAA
>DATHNE010000292.1:0-8848 GCA_035486355.1 Acetobacteraceae bacterium | reverse complement strand
TCATCGGTGGTCTCGCCGGGCGCGATGACACCATCGCCGTCGAAGACGTCGGTGAATTCGGCGGTGCCATCCGGCAGCGTGCGTAGCGCCGCGCGCATCATGCGTTCGGAATAGTCCAGCACCTCTTGCATAATCGCCAGCAGCACGGCGGCGCCATATTTCTCGGCCAAGGCCGACATGCGGGCGGCGGCGCGGGTATTGGCGGCGACCTGGGCGCGCAGGTCGCCGAGGCGCTCATTGGGGGTGCGCACATTGGCAAAGATGATCGCCTCGATGCCGGGATCGGGCTTGCCGTCACGATACAGCCGCACCGGCGGCAGGCGCAGGCCCTCGCCGTAGATTTCGGTGACCGCGCCGTAGCTGCCCGGCGTGGCACTGCCGATATCCGGCCAGTGCGCGCGCACGCAGCCGAACCCCAACAGCGTGCCACCATGGAACGCTGGAGAAACAACATTCACATCAGGCAGGTGCGAGCCGCCGTGGTACGGGTCGTTGTGGATGAACACGTCGCCTGGCGCGACATCGGGAAAGGCTTTCACCACCGCACGCACGGCGTCCGGCATCGAGCCGAGGTGGATCGGCAGGTCGGGCCCCTGCGCCACCATGTTTCCCTGCACATCGAAGATGCCGCAGGAGTAGTCGCCGGCGACCTTCAGCAGCGGGGAATAGGCGGTCTTGGCGAGAACGATCTTCATCTCCTCGGCCGCGCAGATGAGTGCGTTCTTCACGACTTCGAAGCGGGCAGGGTCAATGTTCATCGGCGCTCTCCGGCGTGTCCGCTCCATTCGTCGTGCCGGTGCTTGGCACCAGCATCGAGGCCTTGCGTTGCCCGCACGACCCAAGCCATGACGGGGTGATGGTGTTCATGCCCGCGTGACCCTGATGTAACCACGATCATCCACCGCGGCGATCCACCCTGGCGGCACGACGATTGTCGAGTCCACCGCCTCCACAATCGCGGGTCCGGCAATCGACCGGCCCGACAGCAGTCCGTCGCGCCAATGCACTGGCGTGGAGACGAATCCCGTCGCCGCGAACCAGATCTCGCGTCGGTGCTCGCATGCCGCAGCAGCATCGCCCCGTTGTGTCAGCGTCAGGTTTGGCAGCCGGCCGAGCGCGGTCAGACGCAGGTTCACCAACTGCACCGCCTCGGCGCGGTTGGCGTGGCCGTAGGTCTGTTCGTGCTTGGTGTGAAACGCCTCCGCGAGTGATTGCAACGTGGCGTCTGTCACCGGTCCATCGTCAATTGGCACCGTCAGCTCATAGGCCTGCCGCCGGTACCGCACATCCGCTAGCCGCAGCAACACACGCCGCTCCGCCGGCACATTGGCTGCCTCAAGGAAGCGCGCGCCTTCGACCTCCATCGCCGTCAACCCATCGGCCAGCCGCCCGGGCTCCTTGCGCCCGAGATCGGTATAGAGCGTGCGGGAGAAATCGCGCTTGAGATCGCTCGCCACCAACCCCAACGCCGAGAATGCCCCTGGCGCGGGTGGAATAATCACCTCGGGAATTTGCAGTTCCTCGGCCAGCGCCACCGCGTGCACCGGACCGGCACCGCCAAACGCGATCAGGCTGAATTCCTGGGGATCGTGGCCGCGCTCCACCGAAACGATCCGCAGCGCCTGCGCCATGTTGCTGTTGACAACTTCAACAATCCGCGCCGCCGCGTCCGAGACCGATAGACCAAGCTTGTGGGCGACATCCCGGGCGATGGCGCGTTCCGCAGCATCGGCGTCGATCTTCAGCGCGCCGCCCAGCAGCGCGTTGCGATCCAGATAGCCTAGCACCACATCGGCGTCCGTCACTGTCGGCGCCGTGCCCCCGGCACCATAGGCCGCCGGCCCCGGCATCGCGCCGGCGCTGTGCGGCCCCACTTTCAACGCGCCCCCCGAATCCACCCAGGCGATCGATCCACCGCCGGCACTGACCTCCGCGAGGTCGATCACCGGCACGCGGATCGGATGACCCGTGCCGTGCATCCAACGAGTGGCGTGGCCGGAGCCACCAACTTCATACTCCGCCGTCACCGACACTTCGCCGCCGACGATCACGCTCGCCTTCGCTGTGGTGCCACCCATGTCGAAGGATATCAGATTTGGACGGTGGAGCTGACGCCCCGCCAGGGCCGCGGCAATCACGCCGGCGGCCGGACCGGATTCCACCACCATCGCCGGCATGCGCAACGCCTCGGCGATATCGAACACGCCGCCCGAGGAGCCCATCACCAGCAATGGCGGCAATCCCAGATCGGACGCGGCGCGCTGCAACCGATCCAGATACGCCGCCAACAGCGGGCCGACATAGGCACACACGGCCGTGGTGCTGGCGCGTTCGAATTCACGGATCTCAGGCAGCACCTCGCAGGACAGGAAGACGCACACATCCGGCAACGCCTGCCGCAACACCGCGCCGAGCCGGCGCTCGTGCACATCGTTCAGGAATGAAAACAGAAATGACACGGCGACCGTCTGCAATCCGGCCTCGCGGATTGCGTCGATCAACGCAGGGATTTCGTCCTCAGCCAAAGGCGCGACGATTTCGCCCTGGGCGCCGACCCGTTCGGTGATCTCGTAGCGGAAGCGGCGGGGCACGAGCACGTCCGGAGCATCCTGCAACAGGTCATACAGATCCGCCCGTGAGGATCGCCGCAGCTCCAGCAGGTCACGAAAGCCGCGCGTGGCGATGAAGCCGCAACGTGCACCCTTCTTCTCCAACAGCGCATTCGTCACCACAGTCGTCGCGTGCGCCAGCAGCACGACATTGGCAGGCGCGATCGCCTCCGCCCCGAGCCCTTGCCGGATGCCGTCAATCACGCCCTGGCCGAAATCCCCGGGCGTGGTGGATACCTTAGCGACTGCGATGCCGCCGCTTGCCTCGTCCACCAGTGCGACATCCGTGAATGTGCCGCCGATATCGATGCCGATACGCCACATCAGGCGGCGTCCAACGCATCAAGCAGATGTTGTGCCCGCGCGCGCTTCGTCGCATCAGCGTCACGGGCGACAATGCGTTGCAGGACCGATCGTGCGCGGGAATCGCCGGCCTCGCCCAACGCGAAGCCGAGCGCATCGCGCTTGTCGAACCAGGTGCGGTCGAACTCTTTCAAGCTCAGTGGCAGCCGCTGCCAGTAGTGTTGCAACTCTTTCGATCGCCACCCGGCGTAGATGTCATCCCAGGCCAATGGCTGCGCATCGGCATTGGCGTTGTCGATGTTGAACGGCTCGCTGACCAACTGATAGCGCACATCCATCGACATGCGCAGCTTGTCACTGCGGTTGGGCACACCCTTGTGCACCACCATCGAATGGAAGATCAGCACATCGCCCAGCGAAAAATCGTTGGACACCCAACGTCCTTCCAGCGGGTCGCTGATCTCAATCCCACCCGCGCCGGCGCCGATCTGAAACTCGAACACACCGCGTGTGTGCGACCCGGAGGCGACCTGCAAAGGACCAACCTGCATTGGGCAGTCGATCAGCGGGATCCAGGCGGTGAACACCTCGGTGCTGCCTTGCACGTTGGGAAAATCTTGATGCGCCTTGGTGGTGAACTCGTCGCGCGACGGAAAGATGTTGCGCATCAACACGCGTGGGTGCGGCAGGATTGGCCCGCCCAGCATGCGTTCGAACAGCCCGATCAGCGCCGGATGATGCTTCAGGGTGTGATAGTCTTCGAGATGGTTGATGCGGCGCAATGTGCGCAGATAGACGGGATCGGGATCAACGCAGAACCCGGCGGGATCGGCGATCGCCTCTTCCACCGGTCGGTCGTGCGAAAGCCACCCATCCTCACGTACGATATTACCGACCTGACGCTGCACGGCACGAATGGCCCCCGCCGGGAGCAGGCCGCGCAGGAACAAGTAGCCGTCGCGGTGCATGCGCGCGGCTAGCGCTGCGGCATCCGGGATCAGGTTCGTCGAGTCCGCAAATCGTCGCACGGCATGCTCCCTTCGTGGGCGCTATCCTGAGCGCATGGAAGCGGATCCCTCAAGCCCACTACGCCTCGGTCACCTCTGCCACGTCACGCTCCCGCTGTTCGCGCCGACGTACCAGCAGGGACAGTGTCACGCCAATGATCAGTGCCGCACCGTAGAACAGGTCTTGGATGAAGATCTGAATGCCCATCAGCGACAAGCCGGTGATGCCGGTCACCAGGAAATACACCGCGGTGAACGATCCCCAGGCGTTGAAGCGGCCCGGACGGACCGCGGTCGAGCCAAGAAACGCGGCGGCGAACGCTGGCAGCATAAAACTGTCGCCGGAACTGGGATCCGCGGCGCCGCTGGTGCCCGCGTAAAGCACACCGGAAAAGCCCGCGAGCAACGAGCAGGTCACCAGCGCGCCGAAACGCAGCCGCCCGACATTCAGGCCAGACAACCGCGCGACACGACGCCCTCGCCCGACGAACAGCAGCTTGAGGCCAAGCGGCGTGTAATCCAGCACGTACCACAGCGCGATGGTCAGAATCAGCGCATAGACGAATCCGAACGACAGCCCCCACAGCCGTGGCACGATCACCCAGTTCACCAATATCTGCGATATCCCCGACACCATCTCGCTATTGCTGATCCACAGCACGATGCCGCTCACCAGAGTACCCGTGCCCAAGGTGACGATGATAGAGTCGATCCCGACCCAAACCACCAGGATGCCGTTCACCACGCCGGTGAGGCCGCTCGCCAGCAGCGCAACCAGGATCGCAATACCGATCGGCACACCCAATTGCGTATTCAGGATAGCCAGCACCATCGCCGACAAGGTCAGCACGGGCGCGGCTGACAGATCATATTCGCCGGCCGTGAGGCTGACCAGCAACGCGTAGGTCAGCACCACAAGAACTGCTTGCGAACTGAACATGGAGGTAAAATTGGCGGCCCGTAGAAAGGTGGTTGGTTCCAGCGCACCGAACAGCGCGATGGTCGCGATCCAGACGAGCAGCAGCGCGTAGCGATCGAACAACCGCCGCAGCGACATGCCGCTTCCTGGCAGCGTGGCGTCAGTGCGCCCCGAAGCATTCATGCGCCATGCGCTCCTCAGTGATATCCGCGCCGTTCAGCGCGGCGACAATCCGGCCGTGCCGTAGGATCAAAACCCGTTGGCACATCAGCGCGAGCTGCTCGTGATCGCCGCTCAGACACAGGACAGCGGCGCCATGCGTGGCCCAGGCGCGAATGGCGGCGAAGATCTGCTCGCGCGCTCCAACGTCCACGCCCTGCGTGGGCTCTTCCAGCACCAGCAGGCTCGGACTGAGCTGCAGCCACTTCGCCAGCAACGCCTTTTGTTGGTTGCCGCCGCTGAGCGCCTCCAGCGGCAGGGATGGATCGGGTGGGCGCACATCGAAGCGCCGGCACAGTGCACCGGTGTGATCGGCCACCCGGCCCGGGGCCAGCACGCCGTGACGCACGAGGCGATCGAGCACCGGCAGTCCGATATTCTCGGCGACCGTCAGTTCGCCTACGCAACCAGCGCGCAACCGATCCGCCGGCACATAGGCGATGCCCGCATCGATCGCGCTGCGCGCTGTCAGACCAGGCAGTGCGCGCGCGGTCTCTGCGATTTGTAGCGTGCCGGTGTGCGCACGCAGCGCGCCCGACACCAACGCCCCCACCTCGGCGAAGCCGGAGCCGATCAGCCCGGTCATGCCGAGGATCTCGCCGCGACTGATGTCGAAATCGATGTCGCGCACACCCGGGCCGCGCAGCCCACGCACGGACACCATCGAGGCCTTGGTCGAGGCGTTGGCGGCGTCTGACACGCGGCGTTCGATGCGGTGGCCGATGATCATCTCCACCAGCGCATCCTTGGCCAGCGCGCTGGTGCGGCCGGTGCCCGCGACACGTCCATCGCGCAGCACCGTCACCTCGTCGGTGATCGCCAGCACTTCATCGAGATCGTGCGAGACGAACAGCACGCCAAAGCCAGTTGCTTTGACGCGCTCGATCACTGCGAACAGCCGTTCGACGCTGGTATCGCCGAGACCGGCGGTGGGTTCATCGAGCACCAGAAGCCCACTGCGCGCCGTGCCGGCGACGGTCAGGCGTCGTACTTCATCGACCGCGCGTACGATCGCCAGCAACGGGCGCTGCCAGGGCCGCAGCCATTCGACACGCGCATTCGGATCGCAGTCAATGCCGAATTCCGCCAGCAACGCCGCGACCGCATCGGCCTCTCGCTTCCAGGACACGCGGCCTAATGCGCCGCGGGCGAGCGCGCCGATGCGCAGGTTTTCGGTGACACTCAGTGCCGGTAGCAACCCCGGATCCTGATGCACAAAGGCCATGCCCAGCTCGCGAAACTGGCCGGGGCGCAGCGGCAGACGTACCGCCACGCCGTCACGTTCCATTTCGCCGCCGGATTCAGGTGCGTGATAGCCAGCCAGAATGCGGATCAGCGTGGACTTGCCCGACCCGTTGTGGCCGAGCAGCCCGTGCACCGTGCCACCTTCCACATCCAGCCCGACACCATCCAGCGCGCGCGTGCCACCGAACTGCTTGGACAAATGCCGCAGCCGCAGGACCGGCGGGGCCGCGGCGATCGTTGCGCTCATGCGCAGCGATCGATCAGTGCAGTCCCCACAAGGCCGCGTAGCCGTCGGCGGCGGATTCACCGTAGCCGGTGGCGAATTTCGCCGGCACGCCCGCGTCGGCAACGTTCGCCTTGGTGAAGCCGCGCAGCCCAGCGGCGTAGTTCTCGATCAATGGCTTGCCCAGCAGGACGCGCATGTCCTGGTCGATAATGGCGGCGGCGAGCCAGGTGGTATCCTCACCGATATCGAAGGTAACGACGTTGCCAGTGCGGATCATATCCAGCACGGCCGGCGTGGCGTTGAAACTCGCGACCTTCACCCGATCGGTGCTGCCGGTGGCAACGATGGACGGCACAGTGAACTGCACCATACCATCGTAGATCGGCAGCACGTAGTTCAGCGACGGGTCGGCCAAGATCGCACTTTGCACCTGCGGACCGATCTTGGTTGCCCAGTCGGGCGTGTTGACGCCGATATAGCGCGCCTTGCAGGCAGGACAGTACTGCGCGAACTCAGCTTCCAACGCTTTCTGGATGAACGGGCTGTTGGCCGTGCCGGGCGAGGTGATCACCAGCACATCGGCGGCACCGTTGGTTTGCCGCATGATCCAATCCGCGACCAGCTTCTCGGCTGGGATGTACGCACCGTAGACGATACCGGACAGGCCGGCGAGTTGCGGCTGCCCCGGCGCATAGGTGTGGCCGGCCACGACGGGGATGTGCGCTGCAAGGGTCTGCGCGACTTGCGGTGCAACGGTTGCCGGATCAAGCCCGCAGGCGACATTCACCAATGCGGCGTTGTTTTCCTGCGCGGTGGTGAAGCCCTGCGCCCATTGTGCGAGCTGCGCGTTGCTCTGCCAGGCCTGGAATTGCAGGCCAGCCTTGGTTGCAAACGTTCCCATCTGCTGGTCGACCACCGAGCAGAACGGGATCGCGGTGGAGACCGGGATGGTGAAGATCAGCTTGCCCTTCAGTGGTGCGGGATCGATCACCGGCCCTGGTGGCGTGAAGTGGGGCAGTTCCATCGCGGCGTTGAGCTTCGCGGCCAGCTCCGCGGTGACCGCCGGGCTGAGGCCTTGGGCGCGGGAGGACGACGACAGCAACACACCGAACGCGGCAAGCGCGAGGATACCGACCAGACCGACACGCAGACCGCCGCGATTGCGCATGCACCATCTCCCGTTGAGCCCCGCAACGACGGTAGCCCTGGTGCCTGCGAAGGGAAAGCGCCGCCGCGCGAGAAAATCGCGTGGGTTGCTGTTTCAGGCCTTGCCGGCGTAGCTCTTGGCCATGCCTTCTCCCGGTTCCGCCTGCGGGCCAAACGGCATGATCGGATAACGCAGGCCGGCTTTCGACAGGCCTTGCAGTCCGGTCACCGCGCGTTGCAGATCCTCAGGCGGGCAGGCCATCAGCATCTCGTCATCCGCCACCGCACCGTAGCGGCGTTCGGCGTAGCAGGGGATGGACAGGCTGACGGTGCGTGTCTTCAGCGCATGGCCCCAACTGTCGGCGCAGGCGCTCTCGCCGGTGATGCTGAAATCGTACCGCCGGTAGTTGCGCCATTGCAGGCCGTTGATGAACAGGATCATCTGCGCGGGGTTGCCGTAGAACATGCAGACATCGGGCGGGTCGAGCCGCGCGGTGCGCAGCGGCGATACCACCAAACCGTGATACTTCCCGGGTGGCACGCGCGGCATCTGCGCCTGGTGCGAAGCGGCGGCCTCGCGGTTTTCGAACCACACGCCCTCCATCTTGCGGCCGGAGGTGTAGATCTCACCCGGCGCGTCGAGGCCGATCACGCTGCTGCAGGAGGAGAAGGCCGGGACGTTCTCGGTGGTGATGCCCAGCGTGAAGCCGGCCATGCGCGCCTGGGTGACCAATTGGCAGGTGGAGAAGATCTTGCCTTTCGGTGGTCGACGCAGGCCGGGCATACGCGCCATTTCATCGAGGTCCTCGAACAGCTTCATGCCGATCGGGAAGGTACGCAGACGTAACAACTGATTGAGCTGCTCGGCCAGCTCGGCAATCGCCTTGCCGTCAAGCGGGGCCGCGTCGGTGGTGCTAACAACGTCGTTCATGCTGACGTCTCCCTTGGTCGGTCTTTGGGCCGAGGCTAGGCGCCAATCGCGTCGCCGCGCAATGGCGGCTAGGGTTGCGCCAGGGGAATCGCTTGAATGACCTAAGCTGTGCCGGTGACGACGTTAAGGAGATAATCTTGGTTCCATCCGGCCTTTTTTCGGCGGTTTTTGAGGCTGGTGATAGGCTTTGCCTGTGTGAGGAGATTGAGGGCGGTGTGCTTGATGACGGCCATGTTGGCGGGG
>DATHNE010000291.1:0-61885 GCA_035486355.1 Acetobacteraceae bacterium | reverse complement strand
TCCAATCCAGCCCGCATCTTGACCAGCCCGCATCTTGAACCGTACTTGCGGCCGTGCCGGAACCTCGCGGCGTGAATAAAATCCCTGGGGCGGTGAACGACTTGTCGCTCCGGCGCCTGCCGGCGGGCTGGCGGCGGCGTCGCGGACGCGCGAGCCAATCTGAAGCGGTCATGCTCTAACATCAATGCTACGTGAATTTGCTGATTCCCATTTTCGTGATGCGATGTTGTGTCTATAATGTGACGTTGTTCGCAATTAGCGTACCCCTGATGCCAGACCCACAACGGCCCACCGGACTAAGCGACGCTGGTCAGTATGACACCGCAAGCGCGATCGCCCGTCGCGATCCTGCGCGGGCGCACGACCGGGGATTCGGTCTTGCACTCCTGTTGCTCAGTGCTCTGTCCATGGTGACTGGAGTGGCTGTCGCACTCCTGTTCGACTGGCGCGGCGGCGCTGCGATGTTTATCGTGGCGACTCTGGTGCTCTCCCTGTTCCTGCGATGTGAGATGCGACGTCGCACCCGGCACCGCCGGGCAGTCCTTGCCACCCAACCACGGGCCGACCTTATCACAACCGATACGAGCCCGCTCTGAGCCGCGTCGCTTCGGCGATCGGCGCTATCGTCAGGGGCGGACGCGTGTGACGGATGCGCTTCATCATACTGATCAGAGGTGTCTCGATTAGCCGATAGCTTAGCAGGCCGATGCCGACCGATGCCGCGAATGCCGATGCCAGCGCTGCCATATGGATTGGCACGGACGTGGATGCCGGCAATACGATGAGCTGGATCGCGCGGCGCCAGATTAACCCGGCGACGCCGATTGTCAGCAGGTGCGATAGGTAAAGCGAATAGGATGCATCCCCCAATCGTCGCAATAAGCGCGGCACGCGCGTGATGCCTGGGCGTTCCCACACGGCGCAGCCTGCGACGACGAGCGCCGCGCCACATCCAAATATGGCCACCCGCAGCCCGACATTTTGGAACGGCGCGGCGGGTCCGACGTATCGCGTGAGCATCGCACCCCATGCGATCCCGGCGACAATCAGCAGCAAGCCGATCGGACGGCGCGAATGCGGCGCCCATAATGCGATGGCGCACCCGGCAATAAACTCCAGGTTCAGCGGGTTGCACACCAGATCCATCAGTGCGGTGTGATGTGGTGGCAGCCCGAGGCGGCCAACAATCACAAGCGTGGCCCATATCGGCAGCACGACACCCAGCCGCGGCCGAGGGATCACGCACAGCAAGCCAGCGAACACCATGTAGAAGTACAGCTCGAACGACAATGTCCAGGCGACGAGCAGCAACGGTGGCGCGTCGCCAGGCCATAGCGCGAAGGAATCGAGCAGCGAGGGGGGGCGGGTCGCACTGTGATTGATCAATCCGGGCGCGGCAAGATAGACCGCGACCAGAACCGCGTAATACACCCAATAGGTTGGGTAGATGCGCCAGAATCGGCGCATCAGGAAATCCAGCGAGTCACGCGGTTGCCCGGCATGATCGATCGAAACGGTGGTAACGATGAACCCGCTGATGACGAAAAATATGTCCACGCCTGCCTGGCCGACCACGAGTGCGTCCGGCATGATGGTCGCACCTGTCAGGTATTTCTGCTCGAATGGCAGAAGGTGAAACAACACCACGGCCGAGGCTGCGAAGCCACGCAGCATCTGCACGGTTGCATAGGTCGGCCGGCGCGGCGTGCTCACGCCGTCGGCTCCCGAACGGTGACGTTGGATAGTTCGCGCAACCGCTCCCTCATCTGGTCACGCAACGAACTACGCAATGCCTCACGGCTTAGCACCGGCTCGGTGCGTGCGATCTGAGCAAGATAGGCGGCTGTGCGCTCCGGCCGATAAGCGCCAGACATCCGCAGCAGTGTCTCGGCGTATCCGGACCGGGTAAGCGCGGAACGCATGTGCCCCAGCGCGCGGCGATGGAGTGGTGCCGTGACGGGCCGTATTCGTGCCGCATCGACACGGGTGTTGAACTCGGCCATGGCATCGTCAGGAGAGAAGGTGATGCGATCGCCCCACGCCCCCGTTGGCAACCGGCCGAACCTCAATAGTGATCCCGGTGACGGCGGTGGCACCATAACTGCTGCGAGGGAGACGTGCATCGACAAGCACCAGTCCATCCACTTGAACACCGAGAAATTCCGACTGGTCCGCATGGGGATCCATGGAATGTCGTAGCTGTCGGCGATGATCGCACCGTGCAGGGACTCGGTGATCAGCAGGCGTGTTTGCCGCAGTACGCGCACGACGTTTTCTGGTTCGCCGATCGGGCTGATCAATTGGAAGCCGGCCAGATCGCACGCCTCGGACCAGCCAGGATAATGCAGTGACTCCCAGTGCGGCATCACACCGATGGCTGCTGTGGTCGGCGGAGCAGCGTCCGCCGCAACAACCCACGGGGTCAGGATGGCCCCGTCGGTCAAAACGCTGTCGGCGCCAGTGGCCAACAGACGCGCCGTCAGTGGACCCCGCACACACCAGATGCGCCGCGCGACGTTCCATTCCGAAAGATTGTTATAGCCGACCCCGCTGGAGAAGATGTGAAGCCGATCGCAATCCGGGGTCGGCATGCCGATGATCGTGCCAATGCCGAGGAACCCGGCACAATCACCCTCATCAAACAGGTCCGGTACCAAGCGCGGCCACAGCACGCGATTCAGCTCGTCGCCAAAATTGCCGCTGCCGTCAAAATAGATAAGCCGCATCAACGCTACGCCGGGGCCGCGCTCGAACTATATGGCACTGGGCGAGTACTGACACCGTAATCCGAATAGCGCCGGAGGGCCCGCAGGTCGACCTTATTGAGCACCGCACCCATCAGACGCGGCGCGATCGCCTGCGTGCCCGCGAGGCATTCGACAAGCGTCTCGATATCCGTGCGACCCCATTCCACCACCAGCAGCAGCGCATCGGTCATCGACGCCGCGGCATCTGCGTCGGCAGCGGCCTCCATCGCAGGCAAATCGACCACGATGCAATCGTAATGTTGACGTAGGGCATCGATCAGGGCTTGCGCCGACGGCACGTTCAACGCCTCGACAGCGCACGGCAACGTCGATCCGGACCCAGATCCGCCAGGCAGGAAGCGAAGCTGGCTGACTGGATCGTGCCACAGCACATTTGTTACCGTCGCTTCGGGGCCCGCCACCAGATCGACAAAACCGGCCGGTTGGCCGGCGGCCAAGGCTGTGGACAGCGTATGCTTGCGCAGATCCCAGTCGATCAGCAGCGTGCGCAGGCCGGCGCGGGCCATGCAGGATGCGAGGTTGGCAGAGATGGTGCTCTTTCCCTCACCCGAACGGGCAGAGACGCAGCCAATGACCTTGCCGCCCTGCTTCTCGGTGCCGAGTTGAGATATCCGCACGCGGGTGCGCCGCATCACATCGGCGACCTGCGACATCGGATCGGTCCCGGCAAGACGCAACAACGCCGGCCAACTGGCGAGTGAACGTGCCGCGGCGTGCCGCGCGATATCGCGACGACGATGCAGCCGCTTGCGTCCCGCGCTGGAGATCAGCGGCATCAGGCCGAGGCAATCCAGGCCGAGCGCCGCGCGCAATTGGGCCCCGGTGCGCACCCCACGATCCAGCGTGTCGCGCACGATCGCCAAGGTGAAACCCAGACCAAGGCCCAGCACGCCCGCCGCCGCGAGAATCAGCGGCGGCTTCGGCCAACTCTTTTTCACCGGGGCCTCTGCGGTCGTGATCACTTCGGACTGCGCGACGGGAAACGACTCGTCCTGAAGCGCCTGTGTGTAGCGCTGCAGGAAACTCGCATACAGCGAGCGATAGGTCTCGGCCTGGCTCTGCAGCGAGCGCAGGGTCACCATCTGCTGGTTGATCCCGTTCGCATCTTGCGTCAGTTGCGTGAGCTTTTGCTGCATGGCCGTTTCCCCGGCCTCCGCGGCCTGATAGGCGCTGCGATAGCCCTGTGCGATGCGCGACAGTTCGCTCTGGATCGAGCGCTGGATGGTGGCCATCTGCTGGGTCAGGTTCTGCACCGATCCGTTGTTCGCGCCGTAGTGCGACGCCCACAGGTTGTGCATCCGCTGATCCGTCACATACTCTTCGCGCAGCTTGGTGATCACCTCATCCTGCAGGGCGTCCATCACGTTGCCGTCGTAGACGCCGTTCTTCATGATCGACTGGATCTGCTCATAGCGCGCCTCGGCCTGGGCGGTGTTGGCGTGGGCCAGGATGAGCTGCTTGCTGAGCTCGCCCAGTTCGTGCTGATCCAGCAACCCCTTGTCGGTGTCCACGATATTGTGCGCCGCCTTGTAGGCCTGCACTTTCTCGTCGGCGCTAACCGCCTGCTCCCGCAGTTGCCGCGCTCGGTCGTCCATCCAGGTGCTGGCACGCCGCGTTGCCTGGCTTTTCGCCCCCAGCCCGGCATCCGCATAGGCGGTCGCCACTGCGTTGGCCAATCGTGCTGCCATGCCGGCATCGCGCGCGGTCACGCTGACATTCAGCACATAGCTTTCGCCCAGACGCTTGACGTCGATCATCTTCTCCAGA
Source organism: Acetobacteraceae bacterium (assembly GCA_035486355.1). Classification (GTDB taxonomy): domain Bacteria; phylum Pseudomonadota; class Alphaproteobacteria; order Acetobacterales; family Acetobacteraceae; genus Palsa-883. Next base: position 57,350 of record DATHNE010000291.1, on the reverse strand, counting down.
AGTTGCGCGGCGAGTGTGTCCTGCTGTCCCGCGTCATATGGCGTGTCAGGGGCGAACAGTCCGGCCACGTAGCCGATGACAGTGCTCAATAGCCCGTGTCCGTTCGCCAGAAAGGCGGGATCGCTGGCGAGCTTCAGCTTCTGCACCACGGCGCGGGCAACACCGTCGGATTGCACGACCTCGACCTGGCTCTCGACCAGACCGTTGATGTATTGCGAGTCGTTGATCGTCGGTTGATTTTGCAGCGTCGCGGCGGCTTGGGTGTCAACCAATAAGGCCGCGGTCGCGGTGAATTTCGGTGTGGCATACAGCAGATAGCCGACCGCCAGGACCAATACGCACGCCAGTGTTGTGGCCGCGACCTTCCAACGCCGACGCAGGAACATTAGCAGATCCGGCAGCCACCCGAACGGGCGGTCACTCAGCGTCTGCACAAACGGAGCGTCCGGTCCTGACGGAGCAAGACGGATCAGGTTATTCATGATGCGGCCCTCCAATTGGCCATGGTCGCGAGGTGATGCCGATCCCGGTCATCCGTTGACCGGAATGGATGCGGGCGCGATGCGCAGAAGACGACGCGCATAGCAAATCAGACCGCCGCAGGCGCCCGCCAGGATGGAAGCGATCAGTATTGCGATGGTGGCGGCGGGCGCTGCATGCGAGATGGTGGCGCCGGCCAGCATTCCGCCACCGGCCACGCCGGACAGCATCAGTGCCACCGGTACGATAACCTCGACGAGGTAAGCACGGGCCGTGTGGGGCACATCGCGACGTGTCGACACGGCCATCCACATCGTGATCGCCAGGTTCTTCAGCATCAGTGCCGCGGCGCACCAGACGACACCGTAACGCGCGGTGACAACCACGCCGAGGATGCCACTTAGGGCGGAGACCGAGCTCATGATCGCCAGTTGCCGATTGCGCCCGGACACCGAGAGCAGCGCGCCATGCACGCTGCCCAATGCGCGGAGCAACCCGGCGATCGCGAGCAATGCGACGACCGGCGCCGCCGGCGCCCAACGCGCGCCGAAGACCAATGGGACGACACGATCACCATTGATCACGAGGAACGCCACCGGCAATCCGCACAACAAGGTGAGGGTGGCCAAACCCTTGCGTAGCACAGGCTCACGGCCCGCGGCATCGGTGGTAGCAAACAGCGGTTGGAATAGAATCGCTGAAAACGAGGCAGATGCGGTGATGAACGTGGTCTCCACCCGCTTGGCCAGGTTGAAATAGGCGAGGCGTGTGCTGCTCAACATCGTCGCGATGATGATTTGATCGACATAGTTGTTGGTGGCGGCGACCAGCCTGACGATCGAGGACATGGTGGCCTCGTGCGCCATGCGTCGCAGGCAGTCGCGATGCAGCCGCGGCCACGCCAGCGCAGCAGTACCGATCGCGGTGGTGAGCAGAATAAGCGCCGATTGGCCCACCTGATAGGTGACCATTCCCGCCATCGGGCGACCGGTCAGAGCCAAGCCGATGCCGACCGCGCCTGCGCCGACATTGGCGATGATGGAACGGATGGCCATGCGCCGATACGACAGACGCTGTGCGAGGACGGCCTGTGGTTGCAGCGTTGCGAGATCAAGCGGAATACGCAGCCCGATCACGAGCAGGGCAGGGTAGGTCGCCGCGACACCGTCGATCATCCGCGCCAACAGCGTAATCATGCCGGCGTATACGCCCAGCAACACAAGCCCGCTCAGCAACAGCACCGCGAAGGCTGTCTCATGATATCGCTGGCGATCGATGGACTGCTGAAGCAGGGCTTCATAAAGCCCCGACAGCCCGATGGCCTTGACGAACTCCGCGCAGGATACCCCCAGCACGATCATTCCGACCTGGGCTGGCATCAGCACGTGGGCGAAGAAGATGAAGACCACGAACGGCAATGCCACGCCGGCGCCGGCGTTCAGGCAGGACCAGATCGCCCCGATCAGCCCGTTGCGGCCTTTCAGGCGGCCGAACAGGGTACCAAGGCCGACGCGGGAGTGCGACACCGGCGTGATCACACTGCGCCCCGTCTCTGCAGCACGGCCGGAACCGTCTTCAGCAAGATCGCGAGATCGTGCCAGAGCGTCCAGTTGCGGACATACCAGACGTCGAGCTGCACCCGCCGTAGATACGACGTGTCACTACGTCCGCTGACCTGCCAAAGACCGGTAATGCCTGGCCGTGCCTCGCAATAGTCGGCGATTTGAGGGCCGTAGAAGGCAACCTCTGCGGTCACGATCGGACGCGGTCCGACCAGGCTCATCTCTCCGCGCATCACGTTGAGGAGCTGTGGCAGCTCATCGAGACTGGTCCGGCGCAGCACTTGGCCGATCCCAGTGATACGTGGATCATCGCGCAATTTTTGGGTTGCGGCCCATTCCGCCGCTGCCGCGGGATCACGCGCGAGGATGTCCTTCAGCATGGCGTCGGCGTTGACGTGCATGGTGCGGAACTTGATGCACGGGAAGGACCTGCCGCCGGCTCCGATGCGTCGGTGCCGGTACAACGCCGGTCCGCCATCACGCATAACCAGCAAGGCAATCGCCAGCATCAACGGTGCGCCAAGAAACAGCAGCAGCGACGCCGTGAGCACATCAAAACCGCGCTTCAGCACTCTCGCGACCGGTCGCGAGAGATTGTTGTGAAAGGCCAGCATGGTCACGTCGTGGCTGAGGAAATATTGCGGCCGTTTGCTGAAGGCTGGCGGCAGCCCGATGGGGGGCACCAGTGCGAATGGCACGCCAACACGCTGCGCCACGTGGGACAATCGCGCATCGGCCACGGTGTCACGTCCGCCCCCGCCGATGGCGACGAAGTTGGCTTGATGCGTGCGCAGCAGGCGTGCCCAGATTTGCGCCGCGACGGTCCTGTCCATGTCGGCTGCGGTCAGGGTCCTGATGGTGTGATCTGTTGGATCAATGACACCGGCGACGTGATAGCCCAATGTGGATTCCGAGGTCAGCGCCTCGGCGATACGTTGGGCGACGGCCGGAGCCGCGACAATGAGCGTGTTTAACTGCCACAAGCCAAGCCGGTCGAGTACCCGGCGTCCGGCACTGCGCCAGAGTAACAGTAATGGAATGAACGACATCCAACGTACCGTCAGTTCTTGCGTATAGTCGATGTGATAGATCGCGGTCTTCAACAATACGTCATCGCAGATCAACGCGATCAACACGGCGCCGGAGACCGAACGTAGTTCGAGCCAGAAAGGCACCCGCTCGGTGTAGTGGCCGCGACGCGCGAAGTAGCCGATCAGCAGCGCGAGGATCAACGCAAGACACACAATGTGGCCAGGTGGCCGATTGTCCAGCAACTCGCTGATGGTCCAGTCCCACAGGGGGGTTGGCCGACCGGAGGAAACGAGGTACGCCAGCCCCGTCGCCATCACAAAGGCGAGAAGATCGGCACCGACGAAGGTCACGAGCTGCGCTTGTTGCCTCGCCCAGGTCGACCACAAGATCGCGTGTGGTGGTGGTGCTCCGTCCTCCGCGGTACGCGCCGTGGTCAATGGAGTGTGAACAGAGCGCGCCGCTCCTGCATCACCTGGCATAGTGCCTCCTTTGCTCTTTGTCCTCCCAGGGCTTTTTTTGTCACCCGACGCGGGCGTCGTTGTCTGCCATCAATCCACCAGGCGGCAATCGCTTGCCGAACCAGACGTTCATGGTAGTTTCAAACGTCAGGACCTTCCTGAACCTCGACGCCAACGCAGCGTCCACGTCGAGGCGCGCGGTCGTACTGCGATCCGATGGAGCCATCCCGACGTCCTACAGTAGCCCCACCCAACGGGCAGAATGTGGTTGAATCATGACGTGCGGACCCTCCGAACCATTCCTGGTTAACAATTAAAAAATCGACAACCTAACGTCCGGTTGACGGGCATTTTACCTGTCCATATCAGACGTTTTGTTGTTTTGTCATGAGTTGGCTTCCACATCCGGTGCGGTCATGCTTAGGTTGTACAATGTATCACGCGCAAGCACTTCGATTTCAACCCGCCGTGAGTGCGCACGCGAATGTGTGTCAGAGGCGCAGGGGCATCGGCGCGATCTTCGCGACGATCAATTCTGTGTGGTGCGCCTTCGTCGTCAGTGTGACCATGATCCTGCTCGGAAATTTTTCCGGCACGATCGGTGCCTATGGCTTCCTGGTAATCTGGATCCTGCTGGCCGCGACCCGGGTCACTACAAGTGTATATGCGATCACGCTCGGCTGGCAGATCTGGTTGTTCCCGGTGTTCGCCGTACTGTCGACGCTATGGTCGCAGGCGCACTGGGTGAGCTTGCGCTTCGCCCTGGAGTACGTCGCGACGGCCGGGTGTGCCATATTGGCGGCGCGCCTGCTGTCACCGCGACAGCTGATCTCCGCTCTGCTGGTGTGTCTGCTGATGATCTCGGTCCTGTGCCTGGCGATCGGCAAGACCACCTTCAACGAGATGACCGAGACAGTGGATTTTGTCGGGGTGTTCGAATCCAAGAACGAACTGGCCTTCTTCGTCAGCCTCATGTTGCTTGCCGCGATGGCAGTCCTGTTTGATGGGGGGCAAGGTTGGCTGTTCCGCCTGCTGGCGCTGGTAAGCCTGCTTCCCGTTGTGCCGCTGCTGGTGAAGACGCATTCGGCGACCGCGGAGCTCACCGCCGTGGCGTCCGTTGCGGTGCTGCTGGGGAATTTCATCGTGGCCCAGCTCACACCGCGTGAGCGTGCACGGATGATCGGCGCCGGGATGGTGATGATCACCCCGCTGCTGGCATTGACAGGCATGGCGGGCGACGTCGCGCAGGATTTCGTCGTTCACGTCCTGGGGCGCAGCAGCACGATGACCGGGCGCACTGTGCTATGGGACCACGCCATGCATTTGATCCCGCAGCACGCGTTGCTCGGCTGGGGGTGGCAGGCATTCTGGTTGCAGAACACCGTCGACGCCGAAGGCCTGTGGGCCGAGTTCCACATCACCAGCCGTCAGGGTTTTCAGTTCCAGAATACCTTTCTGGAAGCAGCGGTCGAACTCGGATGGATCGGCTGTGCATTGCTTGCCGTGCTGTTGATGGTGACCACCTGGCGTGTGATTCGTTGGAGCTGGCGCGACCACTCGATGGCGTCCTCGTTCTATGTGGCGCTGATCGTATGCTTCCTGATCCGTTCCGTCGTCGAAGTTGATATCCTGTACCAGTTCACAATCGGGTCGTTCATGTTCTTCGTCGTGATGTGTTTCGGCTTTGACCGCGGTTCGGCGAATGCAAGCGCGGTTACGAACAACGTGGCGTCATCACAGCATCGGATCAGGGCACCGTGACATAGCGCTGCCGCTGCCACGCGCGCACATGTGCGACCGTCATTGACGCGGGGAACGGCGTCGCCGCGTCGGGAGCGCCGGGCCAACTGCCGGGTGCACCTACGGCGAGGTTCAGCAACAGGTAGCAAGGCTTATGCAGGTCGTTCGGCGTCGGGTAGGCAAAAACAGCAGTGCGGTTCAGATAGAAGACAATCTGCTCAGGACCCCAGTCGACTGTGAAATCGTTGAAGTCACGCGAGAGATCCACGTCTTGGTGGGCTTTGCCGAAGTGTTGGCGATGACCAAGCTGGGCCGTATGTACGGTCGTGTAGAGGGTCGTCGGGTCGTGTCCCAAAACCTCCATGACATCGATCTCTGGTGGCCAGGACAGGTCACAGGGCAGCAGCCAGAACGCCGGCCATAGTCCGCGACCGCGCGGCAGGCGGGCGCGCATCTCGAACACGCCATAGAGCTGCCCATACGGATAGGAGACGAGTGCACCGGACAGGTACTCGTTTGGCAGACGTGGCGAGACGGTGTTGCGCCACTGTGTGGGCATATGATCAGCGATCACACTCAGATGTGGGTGATCGCGCTTGAACGGGCTGGCTCCCATCACCGCGATAGCGTCGGCATTTGGGTATGTTTCCATTTCGCCACGTGCCGAATCGATCGTGCGGCTGCCCAGTGATGACCAGGCAGGGTAGCGAATTTCGGCCGGTGCGTTGACGCCAATCATCGGAAGGGCGTGCACATAGCCAGACACCCAGGAAAATTCTGGGTCATGCACATGCAAAGGACGCGCTGGCATTGGTTGCACTTTCCCGGGCCGCAATCGCGGCGGCGCCGTGAGGTCCGTGTCAAATGTGGCAATCAGATCGCTGCTATCGAGTTGATCGGTCATGTGAGCAGTCCGAGGACACAATGCGCGGTCGGGAGACGACGGCGGCGGGCCGCCAATTTTGGCGGCGATCTGGGTCGGTCGACGTCGTGCCGAGCGCGGTGCCAGCGACGCACAATGGGTGCAGGCGGATGGCGGTGACTCTGCCGCCACTTAAGTTTGCCCGCAATCTGGAGTTTGCCCGCAATCTGGCCAGATGGGCTTGCGCGACCCTGAACCCGCTCAGAATGCAGAACGGGTTCACGGCCAGATGAGCACGCGGCAGCAGAGTGTGATCCGCGAAGAATTTGCTGCAGTGATAGAGCATTACGCCGATCGCGGTGACGCACGCATGGCGTCGCGTTCGAGAAATGTGTGCTGTGCTGTGAATCGCTGACGTGACATGCCCTCTCGCCAACCCGATCGAGACGCCCCCCGCCCAGGCTCAACATACGGTCGGCCGTTGCCTCATCTCGGCAGCAGGCACATCAGTACTGAGCGATCCAGTAGAGGCAGAGTTCTACACCGATGTCAGTACAGGGATTAGTGAACGCCCATTGGTTCACAAACACGGGAAGGCTCTTGGAGAACGCAGGCAGAAAAGCCCTATAGGGTGGTATGCGGTTCTGCGCCACACGGCGATAGGTAGTTACGGCGATAGGTAGTTCAGGTGTTCAGAAAACTAGTGGGAGTGCGACCTGCATGAGGCTGTGGTGCCACATCGGAATTGCAGCGCATTCGATCCAAGCGCAACGCAACGTGAGTGAGACATTATGCCACGTCGTTCCTACACGCCAATGACAGCGACAGGCCTGGTACTAACGCGTCGGTCGGTGATTCCCATGCTAGGGCTTGGCCTGACGGGATGTTCGTCGTACATCGCCACCAGCGGCCCGACGCGCATTGATGTGGTTCATGACGCCTCGGTGTATCTTGAGAATGGGCGCCCCGATGCGAAGCTGGGCTACGCGCTGGTGGCGGTGAACGCACCGGTGGTGGCACGCCTGCAGTCGCAAGATGTCGCACCGGCATTTACGGCGAGCTTGACCGACATGCCGGCTGCGGAACCGACGATTGGTGTGGGCGACATGCTGACCATCGAGATCTTTGAAGCCCACGCCGGCGGCCTATTCATTCCGCTGGACGCGGCATCCCGACCAGGCAATTTCGTTCAGTTGCAACCCGAACAAGTGGATGCCACCGGACGCATCGCGGTCCCGTATGCGGGGTCTATCCAGGTTGTGGGTTTCACACCGCAAGAGGTGGCAAGCAGCATTCGGAGCCGTTTACAGGATCGCGCTTTGGATCCGCAGGTCATGGTTGCTGTGACTCAACACTACGCGAATTCGGTCAGCGTGCTGGGAGATGTCAATACGGCGCTCCGCTTCGAACTCCAACCGGGCGGCGAACGACTGCTGGGCGCGCTGGCGCGTGCCGGCGGCCCGAAGGATCCGGACTATGAAACCCTGGTGACCTTGCAGCGGGAGGGGCAGTCGCAGACCGCACTGCTGTCGGAGATTGCCCGGAATCCCCTGCAGAACATCCAGCTTCAGGGAGGCGATGTCGTCTATGTCGCGCATGAACCGCGGTATTTCTCGGCGGTCGGCGCGACAGGACAGACGACCACTCTGAGCGAACTCGACCGACGGTTCCCGTTCCAGGACTACAATCTCACTCTTGGGGACGCGTTGGCGCGCGCCGGTGGATTGCAAGACGACCGCGCCAACGCGCAGGGGGTGTTTCTGTTCCGGGAAGAAGCGCGAGATACGCTGCAACAGATCGGGTTACAGGTTCCACCATCGCTGGGCGCTACCATTCCGACGATCTACATGATCGACCTGGCAGATCCGACTGGAATATTCTATTGCAACAAGATCTGGATGCGGAATCGTGACACTATTTTCGTGTCCAACGCACCGGCGACCGACATCACGAAATTCATCAACGCCGTGTTGCCATGGACCGAGAGCGCGTTTTACGCACATGGCGCAGCACTGCAATAGGCGTTGGCAGATAGCGATAAGGCACCGAAGGGCAGACAGGTATTCGATCATTCTTGTCTTCCTCGCCCTATGATTGGTCCTCAGAGCGCGCGAACAGACTGCCGTGATCAGGCGGCCGGTCCGAGGGCTGTCAGAGTGTTGGGAGTCAGACGAAACGTGGGCTCTGGAAATAGGGCACTTGCTTCGATCGACGTCCACAGATCGCAGCCCGGCTCCGACCTGAGCCCGATCAGCTTGTGGCGCAGATGCGCCTATCGGGTTTGTATAGACTGCGCCGGCGTCTGTGCCGGTGCGCCCTGGGGCTAGCCCTGGGGCCAGCTCGCCGTCCAACGCGGTTCCGGTGTCATAGTGCTCGGCAGTTCGATGTCGTCGCTGACGCGGCTTCGCGGCTGACCTCTCACGCGGCGATCGGCGTTGACCTGCGAGCGCCGCGCGACAACCTCGCCCACCAGCACCAATGCCGGACCCGTCGCACCGCAGATCGGCGCAGCGGCCACCAGCTCCGGCAGCGTCCCGCATAGTGTGCGCGCCTGACGCGTACCTCCGCGCTCGACCAGCGCGGCCGGCGTTGATGGATCGAAGCCGTGACGGATCAGTCCCGCCAGCAGATCGCCGAGCGTCTGGATACCCATATACACCGCCAGCGTGGCCCCTGGCCGGGCCAGCGCCGCGAAGTCCAGATCCAACACCCCATCCTTGGTGTGCCCGGTCACCAGCGTGACCGATCGGCTGGCCTCCCGATGTGTCAGCGGAATCCCTGCATCGGCGGCACAGGCCAGCGCGGCGGTGATGCCGGGAACGATCTCGAACGCCACGCCGGCCTCGGCCAGTGCTTCGGCTTCCTCGCCGCCACGCCCGAATACCAGCGGATCGCCGCCCTTCAGCCGCACCACGCGCTTGCCCTGCCGTGCCAGGCGCACCAGCAGCGCGTTGATGTCCTCCTGCTTCATGCAGTGATTGGCGCGTGCCTTGCCGACAAAGATGCGGTCGGCATCGCGCCGCGCGAGGTCTAGGACTTCATTGCTCACCAGCCGGTCGTGCACGATCACATCGGCTTCACCCAGCACACGTAGCGCACGCAGTGTCAGCAGATCGGCCGCGCCCGGCCCGGCGCCGACGAGAAACACCACGCCCGTCGCACGCGCGCCGTCGGCCAGCTCGTCGGCCATGATCGCTGCGGCAGCTGTGTCCTGGCCGGCAAACACGAGGTCGGCGACACGGCCGATGAGGATGCGCTCCAGCACGCGGCGGCGCATGCCGGTGTCCGGCAGACGCCGACGGATCTCGGCGGAGAACCGGCCCGCCAGCGCGGCCAGCCGTCCGAAGGCCGGTGGCACCACGGCCTCGATCCGTTGCCGCAACAGACGCGCCAGCACCGGCGAGGTGCCGGCAGTGGAGACTGCGATGGTGACCGGATCGCGGTCGATGATCGCTGGCATGATGAAGCTGCACAGCGCCGGCTGGTCGACGATGTTGACCGGGATGCCGCGTGCACACGCGGCCCGCGACAGCCCCAGCAGATCGCCTTCCGACGCATCCGCGCCGATCGCCAGCGCGCACCCGTTGAGGTCGGTGGCATTGAACACGTGGCGCAGGCGCACGACGGCTCCGGCGCGGCGCAGCGGCTCTGCCTTGCGTTCCGCTAGCTCGCCCGTACCCAGCACCAGCACCGGACGGCCGATCAGATCCATGAAGAGAGGAAAGTGTCGCATGCGTTTCTCAGATGTCGATGTGTCTCAGATCACCAACCGACCGCCCACAACGCACAGCACGATGGCTGGGATCGGGCGCAGAACAAACGCCAGAACCCTTGGCGCGAGATAGCTGCCGATAACAACGCCAGGGATCGCGCCGGTCAGCAGCGAGCCCAGCAGCGGCCAGTCAACGGCGCCCAACCACCAATGTCCTGCGCCCGCCAGCAACGTCAGTGGCACCGCGTGCGCGATGTCCGACCCCACGATGCGTGCCATCGGCAGTTCCGGATACAGCAGGATCAGCACTGTGACGCCAACCGCGCCCGCGCCGACCGATGAGATCGACACGAGCACCCCCAGCACGGCGCCACACGCGACAGTCAACACCAGACGTGTGTGGGCGGAGAACGACGCCACCACCGGACCCAAGGCCGCCAGGACCCATCGCCGCAAGACCAATGCAGCGGCTGTCAGCAGCAACGCGACACCCAGCACGGCGGTCGCGATCCGCCTCGCGCCGGGAGACATCAGATTGACGTGTGCGGACACCAGCAATGTCAGGAAGGTCGTGGGGACGCTGCCGGCGGCCAGTCGGCCGACCACATGCCACGCCACTGCTTTGTTCGACCCGTGCACGAGCGTGCCCACACTCTGACTGGCCGCGGCGTGTAGCAGGTCTGTCCCGACCGCGGTGGTCGGGTGAACACCGAATAACAGCACCAGCAACGGTGTCATCAGGGACCCGCCACCGACGCCCGTCTGTCCGACCAGTAGGCCGACAATGAATCCGGACAGCGCATAGAGCGGGTCAGGCAATGACATTGATTTCATCCGGGATGATACTTGCCGGACTGCGTGATGCTGCGGATCGCCGTGCTCGCCGGTGGCCAATGATCATGCGGCGCACCAGGCTGTAGATAATCGCCACCCCGAGCCCCAAGGGAGACCGCCCTCAGTCCGCAACGGCCAGCGGGACGTCAGCATGGAACCGGTTCCCGCTTGACGTCCGCGACACGACGCCTGCCCGGATCACGAAATCGCCAAACCGTTCGTTCAGCGTACGATCGCGGGTGTACGCCGCTAACAACGGCCGTAACGCCGCGACAATGCCAGCGTGATCGAGGTCCTTGCGATACAGTTTGGACAGGCGGGAACCGTCGAAGGCCGCGCCGAGATATAAGTTGTAGCGACCTGGGCCGGTACCGACGAGCCCAATCTCCGCCAGATACGGCCGCGCGCAACCATTGGGACAGCCGGTCATGCGGAGCATGATTTCCGCACCGGTCAGGTCATGCCGCGCGAGCTCCTCGTCCAGCGCACTGATCAGGTCCGGCAGGTAGCGTTCGCTTTCCGCCAGCGCGAGGCCACAGGTGGGCAATGCCACGCAGGCCATTGCGTTGCGGCGCAGTGCACTGGTGTCTCGGAGTCCCACCCGGTCCAATACGGCACCGATTTCGGCGCGTTGCTCGGGCGTTACGTTCGCGATGACCAGATTCTGGTTTGGAGTCAGAACGAATAGGCCGTCATGCGCTGCCGTGATCTCTCGCAACGCTTCGAGCAACGCGCCGTGCACCCGCCCATTCTCGACAAACAGGAAGTAATGCGCGCGGCCGTCTGCGCCTTCGATCCAGCCGTGCGGATCGCCGGTGCGATCAAATACGTAGGGTCGTGCGGGTGCCAATGCATAGCCCAGGCGCTGACGCAGCTCCGCGGTAAAGCGATCGAGCCCCTCGCGTTCCAGGGTGTACTTCAACCGCGCATGCTTGCGGTCGGCACGGTCGCCCCAGTCGCGTTGGATAATGACGATCCGTTCGCACACTGCCACCACCTGCTCGGGCCGACAGAAGCCAATGACATCGCCGGTGCGCGGGAATGTGTCTGGCTCGCCATGGGTCATACCCATGCCGCCGCCCACCACCACATTGTAGCCGATGATGTGATCGCGCTGCACGATGGCAATCAGGCCGATGTCATGCGCGAACACATCGGTGTCGTTCTGCGGCGGCACCGCGATGGCGATCTTGAACTTGCGTGGCAAATAGGTGCGACCCAGGATTGGTTCCTCCTCATCGTCGCCGCCGGCGGCCAGCGCGCCGTCGATCCAGATTTCATGCCAGGCCCGAGAGTGCGGCAGCAGATGGTCGCTGATTGCACGGGCCATGGCGGTTACCTCGGCGTGCACCACTGGAAGCTGCGGTACCACCGAAGCGATGACGTTGCGGTTCACATCGCCACACGCCGCGATCGTGTCCAGCAGCGCGGTGTGCAGTGACTGGATCGCCGGACGCAGATTACTCTTGATGATGCCGTGGAACTGGACAGTCTGGCGGGTGGTCAGGCGCAGTGTGGCGTTGCCGCGCTCCGCCGCGATGTCGTGCAATGCGATCCATTGCGCGGGCGTTAGCACACCGGCCGGGATGCGCACGCGCGCCATGAAGGAGAAGGCCTTCTCCAGCTTCTTTTTCGCGCGTTCGCCGCGCAGGTCGCGGTCATCCTGCAGGTAGATGCCGTGGAATTTCGTGAGCTGGGTGTCATCCTCGGCGATCGCGCCGGTGACCTGGTCGCGCAGGCCCTCGGCGATCGTGCCGCGCAGGAAGCGGCTGGCTTCCTTGATCTCTTCATTGCGTGATCGCTGCGTCATGCGTGCGCACTCCTGTCTGACATGATGGCGCCCGCCAGGTCGATGCCGCATTCGGTCTTGCCGGTGTTGGGGAAGATGACCGGCCCAGACGGATCGGCGTCAGCCAGCACGGTACGCGGCGACGCTTGCGCGCTGCGCTGATCCTGGGTGCGTGCCATCAGTAGATGTCGCGGCAGTAGCGGCCGGCGCGTTGCAGCTCGCGCACCTCTGAAATGGCGGCATCGCTGTCGTGGCTCGACTGGTCGGCGACAATCGCCAGCAGCATCGCGTGCACGTCTTTGGCCATCGCCTTGGCGTCACCACAAACGTAGACGCTGGCTCCGTCGCGCAGCCATGCGTACAGCTCCCGGCGCGCCTCCCACATACGGTGCTGCACATAGATCTTCTCCCGCTGATCGCGCGAGAACGCGAGGTCGATGCGGCTCAGCACGCCGGATTTCAGCCAGTCCTGCCATTCGAGCTGGTACAGGAAGTCGTGGGTGAAGCGGCGGGCACCGAAGAACAGCCAGGTGCGACCCAGCGCACCGGTTGTCTCGCGTTCCTGCAGGAAGGCGCGGAAGGGCGCCACGCCGGTACCGGGGCCGATCATGATGATCGAGGTGTCACCGTTTTCCGGCAGTCGAAAATGTGGGTTGGGCTTTACCGTGATCGGCATGCGGCGGCCGATACCGCGTCGCACTGTGGCGTCGGTGGAGGCAACGCCGTGACGCGCGCGGCCGTGGCTGTCCCAGGCGATCTTGGCAATCAGCAGATGCGCTTCCTCGCCCACCGCGGCCTGGCTGGAGGCGATCGAGTAATAGCGCGGTGGCAATGGGCGCAGCAGCTTGCTGATCTGCTCGGCGCGCAACGGCTTCGGTGCGGCTTCCAACAGGTCCACCAATTGGCGATCTTGCAGGAAGGCACCAAGTTTCGTTTCGTCGACAGTGACGTCGCGCAGCCGAGCATCGCCGGTCATGTCGGCGTAGTCGCGCACCTGACCACGCGTCAGGGTGGTGATGTCAAGTTCGGTGGACAGCCGCTCTTGCAGGATCGCGTCGCTGTCATGACCGATCAGTCTGAGGACCTCAGACACTAGCGCAGGATCGTTGCGGGGAAGGAAGCCGATTGCATCGCCAGGCCGATAGGTCAGGCCCGTGCCGGCGAATGACAGCTCCAGGTGATATGTTTCGATATCAGACCGGCCACTATTGAGGTTGATGTGCGTGGTGACCTCAACCTCGACGGGTGTGGGCGCATCGTCTGCCGTTTCGACGGGTGCAGCACGGGAGAAATCGACGCGAATGACCGCCGCGCCCGGCTCGGTCGGCATTTCAGCCAGGGTGCGCAGTGTGACGGCTGTCCAGGCGGCGGCGGGCTGCTTGTAGTCGAGATCGCATTCCACGAGATCGGCGATGCGCGTGGCCCCCAGCGCCTGGAAGCGGCTGTCGAACTGTCGGCCGGTCTCGCAGAAGCGGGCGTAAGCGCGGTCACCCAACGCCAGGACGGCGTAGCGCAGGCCGTTCAGGCGCGGCGCATCATCGGCGATCAGGGCAGCGTGAAAGGCCTCCGCGCGTTGCGGCGGGTCGCCCTCGCCCCAGGTGCTGGCGATCACCAGCAGGTTGCCGACTTGAGCGATCTCGGCCGGTGTGGTGTCGGCCACGTCAAGCACGCGGGCTGCGAAACCCAGGCGGGTGGCTTCCTTGCGTACCGCGCCTGCCAGCGTCTCGGCGTTGCCGGACTCACTGGCGTACAAAATGGTCAATCTGGGTTTCGGCGCAGGCGGTGCAGCGGCGGCGGATGCGACGCCGATGTCGTTGGCCGCCTGAAACCCCGCGATGTAGCCACTTAACCATTGACGCTGTTCGGGTGTGGCACTGGCCAATAATCGCTTGACCAGCGCGACCTGATCGTCTGGCAGCGGGGTCGTGGCGAGGGGGGTTGGCATAGCGGCGGCTCCTGCAGGCGCGTAGCGCCGGACAGTCGCGTAAGAAAGGAAATTCCACCAAGCGTCAATAGTGTGATGGAATTTAGAAATTCTCTCCCAAAAACGCTCCAATAGGGACGGATATTCGCGTGGCGTGCATCCACTGCGGAAAATCCCGCGCCGCTCGGGATCGTGGTTTTGGAGTGGTGAGGGCAACCAGATTGCGGTCGCCCGTCTGTGCGGGACACCACGCTCAGGCGGGGGCATTGGCTGCGTGCGGCGCGACCTGATGGCGGCTCAGGTGCGGCGAGCCGCGGTCGGCGCGGCGGCGATGCCGCGATGTTGGTGCCTAGATATAGACGGCGGGCGTGTCGATGTCGCCGCTCCAGGCGTAGAGCGCAAGCAGTGGTTCGTGCGAGGTGCGCATTGCGTGTGGCTGGTTCGATGTGTGCAGGATGAGATCGCCGGGTGGGACAAGACGTTGCGCTGGCGGTGCGATCCATTCGGCGGTGCCGGCGATGACGAGGTAGAGCTCGACCGCCGGATGGTTGTGCAGCGGGTAGAAGGTATGGGGCGCCATCAGGGTGAAACCGACGCGGCAGGCCGGGGCGGTGAGGGGCGCGCGTGGGCCGATCAGCTCGGCGAAGGCGACGCGGGCGGCGAGGTCTGGGGCGTCGTCGCGGGGAGCGTAGTGGTAGTGCCAGGGAAGAGGGTCGCGCAGCTCGGCGAGTGCGCGGGCGATGGGGTTCGGCCCGGCGGCCGTGAGCGCGGTGGCGAGCAGCGCGCTGTGGTCGTGGAAAGCAGCGGCGGTGAAGTCCTGGCATGGGATGGCGGATCTGGCGGCGTGCGCGAGCTGGTGGATTGCATCGCCAACCGCGGCTGATGCGTGGTGCAGTGTGGTCACGTGGCTGGCGGTGGCGTGCGCCACCGGAAGGAAGGATGACGGCATGCTGTGGTGGGGTCCTGCGCGACATGGGTGTCACGACCGAAGGTTACCGCGCGGGGCGGTTGGTGTCATGCTGCCGCGACGTCAATCGCGCTAACGAACTGAAGGGGCATCGCATTCATGGTGTGGATCCGCGATACGATCGCAGAGGATGTTTCTGCTGCCGGTGTGCTGTTGGCGCAGCTTGGCTACGAGCTCGACGTTGTCGAGGTCCGGCGGCGCTATGACGCGGTGGCGCAAGCGGTGGGCCATGCATTGTTTGTGGCAGAACCGACGCGGGGGTAGGGGGGATGCTTCATCTCCATGCGGGCCCCGCATTGGAGAAGCCGCGTGAGGTGATCGTGCAAGCGTTGGTGGTGGATGCGGCGGAGCGCGGGCGGGGGATCGGAGGGGAGATGCTGGCGTACGCGGAAAAATGGGCGCGGGGGTGCGGATTCTGGTCCGTTGCGGTCACGTCACAGGTTGCCCCGACCGACTCACATGCGTTCTACGAGGGATTGGGATATCGCGTTGAAGCGACGTCGCATCTTGTGCGAAAGATGCTGGCGTAGGAGATGGGCGATGGGTTCCTAATGTGTGCTCGTGGTCTGAGTTGGGCGTGCGCTATGCCATCGTCTGCGGTGAGGTTTGGGACGGGGTAGAAATGATTGGGTATTGATGACCTGGTTTTGAGTTGTGCCACCACGGTAGCGGCATGGACGCAGAATGAAGGCATGGATGCCGGGCCTTCGCCCGGCATGATGTGGAAATGCGGCTGTGATTTGGGAATGCTGGTGTGACGTGGGAATGATCGGCGGTGCGGAAGGGGCTGTGGAGGTCCGGGCGTCCTCAATCACACATTGAATATACTGGCATTTTTGCTATGATGTCATGGCGCCCGCAAAATAGCCCATATATTCTCTCGCGAACAAAAGCGCACGCCCTTATTCCTCTGCCGCACTCCGCTCGACCGGGGTGGGCGGAGGCAGCGCCCATTGCCGAAAGCGATCTAGCAACGAAACAGTTGTTCGGGGACGCGCAATACGCCGTGGCGAAGGTGGAAAGCGCCATCGTAGCCTTAGACGCTGACACAGGCCCGCTATCCGAGCGCATCAATGCAGCGTGGACTGATGGGTCTAGGCAACTTGGTAGGGATACAATTCCGAGATCATGGCCCGAGGTGCGCGAAACCTACGAGAGCATCCGAAACCGCGTCGCGAAATCAGGACACCTCCTTGATCAGTTCATTGCTGCGATGGCGGTACCGATATGGTCGCTCTAGCTAACGAAATACGACACCTGCAGCACCAAATCGCTCAACGCACCCGACCAAACATAGGGCCGATGCGCTGGGTTGGTCGCATCTGAAGACTCTTTCGGAATCATGATCAACGCGCACCGCCGCGCACGTGTGGTAATGGTGGTGGCTTGTGTTGCGGCCTGGGACGCCTATGATCCTCAAAGAGATCGAGCCTGCCGTGGCGACGCGGCGGGCCTTTTCGTAAGCAGCCCCCATTGGTGGGAGATGATCCGTGGCAGGAGTCATTGTATCCCTGTTTGCACTTCTGACATCTTTTGCCAGCCTATATTTAGGAAATCTGCGAGTTGACCGAGACCTGTTTGCCGTAATTGCACCTGCTCTCGGTCCAAATCCGCCGCCCGATTCTAGTGTGACTTTCGCAGGATCAAGCCTCCGTCAGTTGACCAGCAATGGAGTTTTCTAGCCATGAACAGCGCCGCAACCACAATCCCGACCCAACCACCGTCGTTGGAAGAGGTCATCAAACGTCGCAAACCGCTTCGAAACGTCAACCAGGAAGTTGCTGCCAAGATCACACCACTCGACAGGTTGGCGCTGTGGATCACCATCCACGTTGGTTCAATGGGGTTCTTCCTCATAATCTTTGCATGGACGGTGGTTTGGTTGGGGTGGAACCTGTTTGCGCCAGCGGCATTGCAATTCGATCCGCCGATGGCGTTCGTTTTCTGGCTGTTTATTTCGAACGTCATCCAAATTCTGCTAATGCCGTTGATTATGGTTGGGCAGAATGTTCAGGGCACTCATGCCGAATTGCGTGCCGAGCATGATCTGGAGGTGAATGTGAAAGCTGAGCGGGAGATTGAGGTCATTCTGCGTCATCTGGATTATCAAAACCGCATACTAATCGCCATGCTCGAAAAGCTTGGCGTGAGCGTCACAGATGCTCTGCACCCGCATAAGGCGTAGCTGTTGAGCTTTCGACCGATCAGGCGTGTCGAAATCAGAGTCATGGTGATTGTTCTCCTGCTCTGACTGAATGCGGCTATCAGGAGGCAGACGTGAGATCAGATCGACCCTTGAAAACTGGCGGATGAAGATGATCAAGAATTTTAGAGACCATGCGGCGAACGAACAGATGTTCCTGGCGTGGGTTCGTACCGCAATTGCCGTGATGGCCTTCGGCTTTTTAGTGGTGAAATTCGATTTATTCTTGGAGATTGCCGAACCGTCATTGGCCGGGCGTACTCTCTCCCTGTCCAGCCAGAAATACGGCAACATCGCCGGATTGGCGCTGATCGTGTTTGGCACAGTTATGATCGCTCTTGCTGCCATTCGCTTTCTGACGACTGCAAAAGCCATCGACAGCCGAGAGGAGGTTCCGAGTATCGGCACACGGATCGATGTGGTACTCGCCGTGCTGCTTTTTCTACTAGGCTTATCTCTTTTCCTCTATTTGACACATGCGTTCATTTCCACCGTCTGACGCTACCAGCATCGCCACTCCACGATCTCTCAAACCGTGGTATGATCGTAGTCGTATGATCCCAAAGACGTGCGATGGCACTGACGACTTCGGAGGAGCGGTATCAATAGGTTCGTGCCGGCGTTCGTATTGGGATGCTCGAACGGGATGTGATCAGCAACTATGCATATCCTGCTCATGGTCTTGATCTTAGCCCTGATTTTTCCGATCTTTGGTCGGGTTCTCGGCAGCTTGATCAGGGGCATTCTCCTGCTGGTCCTTTTATTGGCCGTACTGGCGCTGTTCGGAATTTCTCATTAGATCGGGATATGGTATGCATCCAAGATCATGGGGTTTGCGGCATGTGGCGCAGAAGTGGACCGATTGATCTACAGACCTTGCTCACGTTGATGGCGAGCGGATCGCTCGTCTACGCGGCATGGCTCACGTCTATCGTGTTTTGTTCGGCTAATCATAGGTTACCTTTGTTGATTGCGTCGGCCACTTTTCCGCCGGTCGGCATCGTTCACGGGATTGGAGTGTGGTTCGGAGGTTGGTGACATAAGGAATACAACCGGTCCCACGCCGATCTCGCCCACGGTGCTACAATTGTTTCCAACGGCTATGGAGACCGACGATGCCGGGGATGTCGGAAGAAGAATATCAAGAAATTCGGGAAGGGGTCATCAGGCGGCGCCTTGAAGCCAGGATCGCTGAGATCACGTCCGAGCCGGGTGCCATGATGACCTGAGCCCCTTCTTCCCCCACTCAAAAGGAGAGTCCTTGGTCAATCAGGCATAGTTCGCTCCTGACTACCGCTGTCTACGTATGCACTTTGCCGTACTGGTGTGCTATCGCTGACCCGAAGAAATTTTGAGATGATACCGGAACGCCTCGGTCGTGATGCTGAGGTCTGCGGACACGGTACCACTATAGTGGTTCCCAGCTGGCCGGTCCCGAAGCTTCAGCCACTACCGGTGCGGTCGGTGAGAGTTCGGTAATTCCCGTACCCCACTGATTTCCCGACGCCCTGCCACGACCTTTGAATTGCCCATGTTATTCGCGGGGCCTACAATCTCACCGCGGATGAGACCCACCGGCGCTGGCTGCAATAGGACTTGTGCTCGGCGTACAGCGTACACATGTATCTCGTGTTCCCCCACTATCATACTCAAGTCTGACAGAACCTCTCTGGCTGGCATTGGGGGATTCTCCGATGCTGAAAGGATTGGCGGTGACTCCACAATTTCTTCGAGAAGAAGCGGCACGTTTCCGGGGCATGGCTGAGACGGTCGAGCGAGAGGGTTCCAAAGAAAGGCTGCTCAGGATGGCGGCCGATTACGAATCTCGGGCCATGTCCGCCGACAAGTTGACAGAGCCGAGTCCCAGTGAGCCGATCCCAGTCAAGTCCGGCAAGAGGACGGCCAAGACACCGAGCGAAGCCATCTAAGGTCAGCAGGACGATCCGCTCACGTTCATACTTGGACATGGAAACTGATGCCCATTGGTCGTGGTTCTTCGTCGCCAGGGGCGACGAAACGTCGTTTCAAGGGACGGTTTAATCCAACGGAATCGGTGTCCGCCTGAAGCGGCCAGATCGTCCCTGTTTTTCTTCGCTCACAAGTTCGGGTGGTGTCGGTTGGCCCCTGCATCCTCTGCAGCGCATCCGGCGGATGAGGTCTCCGATGGAAACACGGGCACCAAACTGATCAGCCAGCTCTGTGAGCCGGTAAGTGGTAACCTTGGCGCCGTGCGTGCATCCCATCTGCAAAAGCCAATCACGGGCGGCACCAAGCGGGGTGGATCGGTCGGGACGCCAAAACGCTTCGCAAGGCATGCCGGAAATTCATGTTCCCTTTATGTTCTACATTAAGGGTCGGCCTCTCAGTTGCCTCGCAACCCGTATCCCATGGCTCTGAACATGCCGTTTCCGGACGGCATTTTTGAAACTATTTGGCGGCTGTTGGAGAAATCGGTTGTCGGTAACTAACGCATTGAAAAAGTTGAGGTCCGGGCGGGAATCGAACCCACATTCGCGGATTTGCAGTCCGCTGCATCACCACTCTGCCACCGGACCCTGGGTGAGGGCCGTCTTATTGAGGGCGAGGGCGTGTGGGGTCAAGGGTGGGTTTGCCACAGTACATGCACCTCGGTTGCGTGACCCCGTCCCCTTAACCCGCAGCCTTCAGCCTTGGTCCGCTTCGCGGCGCAAGCCCGCGAGGGGAGGGCGATGTGCGTCGCGTTGGCGCTTGACCCGACCCTTCGCGGCGCGCATCTGTCGCACGCCAGACGGCCGGACGGCCGCTGTCGGCGGGGCAACTCGATGGCAGAGGAAAGTCCGGGCTCCACGGGACTACGGTGCCGGCTAACGGCCGGCGGGGGCGACCCCAGGGACAGTGCCACAGAAAACAAACCGCCCGTGCGCGTTCGCGCTCACGGGCAAGGGTGAAACGGTGCGGCAAGAGCGCACCGCGCCCCTGGTGACAGGGGCGGCAGGGCAAACCCCACCGGGAGCAAGACCGAATAGGGGCGGCCGGCGGCATGGGACGAAGCCCCACGCTTCCCCCCATGGCCGCGGAGGCAGTCCTGCCTCGTCGCCCGGGTTGGTCGCGTCAGGCGTGCCGCAAGGCGCGTCGCAGAGGAATGGCCGTCTCACAGCGCGAGTTGTGGACAGAACCCGGCTTACAGGCCGTCTGGCGCTAATGCTCCACAGGGCGTAACGTCTTTATGCACAGGGTTGTCAACCGAGTCGCCCACAAGAACAAATCAGGAATTATTCGCCGAAGCGAACCAATACATGCCGCACCACCCCAAACCCAGGCCAAGTCATTGATAGGTGACTCAGATTTGACGCAGTACGGACCGTAAAAGTTCCGGAATCTCTTTGACGCCCATATTCGCCCATGATATCCCATTGCATCCCATGACGGGAGCGGGGGAAAGCGTGGCGGCGCATGCAGTTCCTGGGCAGCCATCAAAACCGATTGGATGCAAAAGGGCGCGTTTCCGTCCCGGCCTCTTTCCGCACGACCTTGCGCCAGGCCCCTGATGGCAACGGCAATGGCGCTACGCATGGCGCCGGCGGCCAACTCATCCTCCGTCCGTCGCATTTCTACGCCTGCATCGAAGCCTGGCCGCCCGCGCGTTTCGCTGCCTTGGAAGCGCCACTGGCGCAATACAGCCTTCTAAGTCCGGAGCATCAGGATCTCGCCACGTCGCTCTATGCCGACGCTTTCCCCGTCGACGTCGACAAGGAGGGACGGATCCTGATCCCCGAACAGCTGGTGGCGCATGCCGGACTGACCGAGGCGGTGTTGTTCATGGGCGTTGGCCCCACTTTCCAGATCTGGGAGCCAGCGGCGGCCGAACGGCGCCGGGCCGAGGCGCGGATCCGCTCGCGGGAGCTGGCACCGCATGGCGGCGTGGCGCATGCGGGGCCCCACGCGGGGGTGTCGGCATGAGCGGCCATATCCCCGTGTTGTTGTCCGAGATGCTGGACGCGCTCGCGCCGCGCGATGGCGGCATCTACCTGGATGGCACATTCGGTGGCGGCGGCTACACGGCGGCGCTGCTGCGTGCGGCTGCTTGCACCGTGTGGGCGATCGATCGCGATCCGCAGGCGATCGCGCGCGGCGCCGACGTCGCCGTGCGCTTCCCTGGTCGGCTGCATCTGCTGGAGGGCAATTTCGCCGATCTGCTGGCGCTGCTCACCGCGCGCGGCGTGACGGCGCTGGATGGCGTGGTGCTCGATCTTGGCGTGTCGTCCTTCCAGCTTGACACGCCGGAGCGGGGCTTTTCCTTCCGCACCACAGGACCTCTTGATATGCGGATGGGCAGCGCGGGTGCGACTGCGGCTGATCTGATCAACACGCTAGCGGAACGCGATCTCGCCGCCATCCTGTATACGCTGGGCGAGGAACGCGCCTCGCGTCGCATCGCGCGCGCCATTGTTGCCGCGCGGGCGGAAGCGCCGATCGACACCACCACGCGGTTGGCCGAGATCATCCGTGCTGTGCTGCCACCGGATCGGTCCGGCCTCGATCCGGCGACGCGCAGCTTCCAGGCGCTGCGCATCCGGGTGAATGACGAGCTGCCGGCGATCGAGCGCGCGCTGGCGGATGCGGCCAGTCTGCTGCGACCCGGCGGGCGGCTGGTGGTCGTGGCCTTCCATTCGCTGGAAGACCGCATCGTGAAGCGCTTCATGGTGGAAGCCGCGGGTCGCGCGGCCGCTCCGTCGCGGCACGATCCGCGCGGGCTGCAAGCGCGCCCGGCGCCAGCGTTCCGCTTGCTCACCTCGCGCGCCGTGCGTCCCGGTGCAACCGAACTCGCCATCAATGCCCGCGCCCGCAGCGCCCGGCTACGCGCCATCGAACGCCTCGCGCCAATGGCGCCGGAGGATCCGTCATGTTCCGCCCGCTGACCTTCATCACACTCGCCATGGCCTGTGGGTCGGGCCTGTATCTGTACCAGGTGAAGCACCAGGCGCAGATGCTGGACCGGCAGATCGACCACACGGTGAAAGCGATCGAGACCGCGCGGGCGCAGATGCGGGAACTCAGCGCGGAGTGGACGCTGGAAGGCAACCCCGAGCGGTTGCAGCAGCTCGCCGCGCAATTCCTGCCGAACGACCGGCCGATCCAGCCGACCCAGTTCGTTGGCCTCGCCGACCTCGACGCGAAACTGCCGGCGCCGCGTCCGCTGGATGCGGCCCCGAGCACGCCGCCAGCGGATGCGGGCACCGATAGTGCGCCGATGAGTGTGGCGGACAGCGCGTCGGATGCGTCGGTGTCGAATGGCACGCCAACACTCCCGGCCGCGCCCGCACCGAGCGCGCCCGTGAAGGTGGCAACGCCGGCGCCGGCGCCGGCGATCGCGCAGACACGTCCGGTTGAACGCAAGCCAGCGGATACGCTGCGGCCGGCGCGTGACGTCGCGTCGATTCCGACGCCCGCACCAAAGCTGACGCCGCGCCCGGCGCCCACGCCGATGGTTGCAGAACTGGAACGGCCGGCGCTGCGGGTGCGCGCCGCGCCGCCGGCGCCGGTGCCGATGGTTGGTTCGATGCTGGGCATGGCGCATGCCGGCGCATCGCTGCCGCCGCCGCGTCCGCTGCCGGTCAGCACCGCTCCCATGGCCTTCGGGAATCAGTGAGCACGCGATGCAGTCCCCGCCCCCTCCGCATGAGCCTTCGCGCGGCGCGCCGCCGCCGGACTCCGCGCCGTCGGGCGGTCTGCCCAGTGGGCGGCGCGGCGCGGCGCGGGCGGACGGCGTGGTGCGCATGGAAGATGTGCGGATCACCAAGCCGGACCTTGATCGGCGGCTGGCGACGGCGAAGACGCGGCACCGGCTGAAGCTGGCGATGTTCGGGTTCGCCAGCCTGTTTGGCGCGCTCGGAGTGCAGCTCACGCTGGCGACGGTGGTCCGTCCCCGGCTGCCGCCGCCGGCGCCGCCGATCATCACGCAAATCACGCCCCCCGCGGCGCCTGGTACGCCGGGCAGCGGATCGGACTCACTATCGAACTTTGCCCAGACGCCGATCCCCGGTCATCGGGCAACGATCGTCGATCGGAATGGTCAGCCGCTGGCGATTTCTCTGCCGTCGGTCGCGCTGTTCGCCGATCCGCGGCAGATCATCGATCCGGATGAGGCGGTGCGGAAGCTGAAGCAGGTGCTGCCGCGGATGGATGCGGTCGCGGTGCGGCGGCGGTTCGAGGATACCAGCCTGCGCTTCGCCTATGTTGAGCATCAGATCACGCCGCGCGAGGAGCTGGCGGTGAACGCGCTGGGCATTCCCGGTGTGGATTTCGAGCCGACCGAGGTGCGGCGCTATCCGATGGGCCCGACCGTGTCGCAGGTGCTGGGCAGCGTCGACTTCAAGAACCACGGCGCCGCCGGGGTCGAGAAGTCCTTCGACAAGCGTCTGCTGACGGATCCCTCACCACTGCGCCTGTCGATCGATGTGCGCGTGCAGGCGGTGATGCGCGAGGAGCTGTCCAAGTCGATGACCGAGTTCGAGGCGATCGGCGCCTGCGGCATCGTGATGGACGTGAACACTGGCGAAGTGCTGGCGATGGTCAGTCTGCCAGACTACGACCCAAACAACTTCGCTACCAGCACAGACGACCAGCAGTTCAATCGCGCGATCAGCGGCTTGTACGAGCCGGGCAGCACGTTCAAGCTGCAGACCGCGTCGATGGCGCTGGATGATGGCATCGTCCATATCTGGGATCAGTTCGATGCGTCGCGCCCGATCCATGTCGGGCGGTTCACCATCACCGATTTCGAAGGCAAGCATCGCTGGCTGTATCTGCCGGAGGTACTGGCTTATTCGTCGAATCTCGGCGCGGCGCATATCGCACTTGATGTCGGAGCGGAACGGCAGCGCGCCTGGCTGGAACATATGGGCATGTTCGCGCCGACGCCGATCCAGTTGCCCGGCGCAGCGCGGCCGCAGTTCCAAAGCGCGGCGAGCTGGCGTGAAACCACAGTGATGACGGTGGGCTTCGGCCACGGCATCTCGATCGAGCCGTTGCAGCTGGTACGCGGCACCGCGGGGGTGGCGACTGGCTACCTGGTGGATCCGACCATCGTGGCACTGCCGGCCGATGCGCAGCCGCCGCGCGTGCCTATCATGAAAGTGTCGACCAACGAGATCATGCGCAAGATGATGCGGCTGGTGGTGACGAGCGGCTATGGTAAGCCAGCCGACGTGCCGGGTTATTACGTGGGTGGCAAGACCGGCACGGCTGAGAAGGTTGGCGCGCACGGCTATCGCAAGCACACCAACGTGTCGGCCTTCGTCAGCGTCTTCCCGATGAACGCGCCGCACTACGTCGTGTATTTCATGCTGGACGAGCCGCACGGCAACAAGAGCACCGGCGGTTATTCCACGGCCGGTGCGGTGTCGGCACCGGGCGCGGGGCGGGTGATCGCGCGCATTGCGCCGATGCTGGGTATGCTGCCGGACATGCAGGATGCGGATCAGATCAACGCCGCGCTGGCGATTCCACTGCAGCCGGCGGCGCCGCCGGGCGCGCCGAAGCTGATCGCAGTGGACAGTGGGACGTCGGGCGAACCTCGGCCTGGGCAGGCGGCTGTGACGCCCGTTCCGGCATCGACGAGGCGGGTCGTGCCGCTGCATGGCGACGCGCGGCACGAGGCGGCGCTGCCCGCGCCGCGGCTGCTGCCAGTTTCGACGAAGCTGGCCAGCGGGGTCCCCTCTGGTGCGCCTCGCTGATCTCATGCAAGTCGCATCGCTCGGTCCCGCATCCGTGTCCGCTGACTGGCAGGTTGTGAAGGCATTGGATGTCGCCGGCATCACCGCGGACAGCCGGCAGGTGGTGCCAGGCGATTTGTTCGCGGCATTGCCGGGCGTGAAGGCAGATGGACGGCGCTACATCGCCGAGGCGGTGGAGCGCGGGGCGGTGGCGGTATTGGCGCCGGATGGCACCGATTGGCCGCCAGGCGTGCCGCCGCGTCCGCTGATCCTGGATGCCGAACCGCGTCGGCGGCTGGCGCAGATGGCGGCCGCGCTGGCCGGGCCTCAACCAAAGACCGTGGTGGCGGTGACCGGCACCAACGGCAAGACCAGCACGGTGGAATTCCTCCGTCAGCTCTGGACCGATGCGGGGCTGCGCGCGGCGAGTCTGGGCACGCTGGGGGTGCTCGCGCCGGGGTTCGATCCGGGACCGGGGCTGACCACGCCCGATCCAGTGACGTTGGCGGAAACGCTGGCCGGGTTGGCGCGCACGGGAGTGGCGCGGGCGGCGATCGAAGCGTCATCGCACGGGCTGGATCAGTACCGGCTGGATGGCGTGAAGCTGGCGGCCGCTGGGTTTACCAACCTGACGCGCGATCACCTGGATTATCACGGCAGCGAGGCCGCCTATCGCACCGCGAAGCTGCGGCTGGTTGAGGACTTGCTGCCCGGCGGCGCGCCGATGGTGGCGAATGCCGACATGGATGGCGTGACGCTGGCGGCGCTGCACGACGTGGCGAAGCGGCGCGGATTGGACCTGCGAACAGTGGGCACGGCCGGAACGACGCTACGGGTGGTGCGGGTGACACCGCGGCCGGACGGGCAGGTGCTGACGGTGGAGCGTGCGGGTGCGGTACGCGACATTGTGTCGACATTGCCGGGACGGTTCCAGGCGGACAATGCGCTGATGGCGGTGGCACTGGCCGAGGCGCTGGGGCTGCGCGATGCGTTGGACCGGTTGCCGGCGCTGCGTGGCGTGCGTGGGCGGTTGGAGCTGGCGGCGCAGCTGCCGAATGGGGCCGCGGTGTATGTGGATTATGCCCACACGCCGGACGCGCTGGAGCGGTTGCTGACCGCGTTGCGGCCGCACACCGCGGGCAAACTGCATGTGGTGTTCGGCGCCGGCGGTGACCGGGATCGCGGCAAGCGGCCATTGATGGGCGCGGCGGCAGCGAAGTTCGCCGATGTGGCGATCGTGACCGACGACAATCCGCGTGGCGAGGATCCGGCCGTCATTCGTGCCGCGGTGCGCGAAGCCTGCCCGGATGCGCGCGATATCGGTGATCGGGCACAGGCGATCGCGGCCGCGCTGGAGGCGTTGGGGCCGGGCGATGTGCTCGCGGTTGCCGGCAAAGGTCATGAGCAGGGTCAGACCATCGCCGGGACGGTGATACCGTTCGACGACGTCAGCGTCGTGCGCCATTTGGCGGGACTCGCATGAGCGCGCTGTGGTCCACGCGTGATCTGGTTGAGGCGACCGGCGGGGCAATGCTGACCGACTTCACGGCGTCCGGGGTCTCGATCGATACCCGCACGTTGGCACCGGGCGATCTGTTCGTGGCGCTGCGCGGCGAGGCGGGCGATGGGCACGGTTTCGTGCCGGACGCGCTGGCCAAGGGCGCGGCGGGTGCGATGGTGCATCGCGACGTGACGCACGCGGCACGATTGCTGCGCGTCGACGACACGCTGGCGGGGCTGACGCGGCTGGGCGGCTATGCCCGGGCACGGTTCACCGGGCGCGTGGTGGCAGTAACCGGCAGCGTCGGCAAGACCACGACGAAGGAAATGTTGCGGCAGATTCTGTCCGCGTTCGGTCCGACCCATGCGGCGGTGGCGTCGTACAACAATCACTGGGGTGTGCCGCTGACATTGGCGCGGATGGCGCTGGACGCACGGTTCTGCGTGGCCGAGATCGGCATGAACCATGCGGGGGAGATCGCGCCGCTATCACGCCTGGCGCGGCCGCATGTGGCGGTGATCACCACGGTCGAGAAGGCACATATCGGCTATCTGGGCTCGCTGGCGGCGATCGCGGCGGAGAAGGCGTCGATCCTGCAAGGGCTGGAGCCGGATGGCGTGGCGATATTGCCAATCGACTCGCCGATGTTTTCCCTGCTGCGCGAGGCGGCGGGCGCGGCGCGAATCGTAACGTTCGGGAGCAATCCGCAGGCGGATGCCTGCCTGCTGGCAGCCGAGAGCGACGCGACCGGTAGCGACCTGCGTGTGCGCGTCAGCGGCACCGAGACGGCGCTGCGGATCGAGGCGCCCGGTCGGCACATGGCGATGAACGCGCTGGCGGCGCTGGCGGCTTCGGCGGCGATGGGGGCAGATGTGCGTGCGGCGGCCGACGCCCTGGCGGGCATTGCCGCGGTGACCGGCCGCGGCTTGCGGCGCGAGATCGCGGTGCCGGGCGGATCGGCGCTGCTGCTCGATGAAAGTTACAATGGCAACGGCGCCTCGATGCGCGCGGCGTTGGAGGTGTTGCGGCTGCAGCCGGTGCGGCGGCGGATCGCGGTGCTGGGTGACATGCTAGAGCTGGGCGAGGAAGGTCCGGCGGAGCATGTGGCGCTGGCCGGGCCGGTGATCGAAGCCGCGGATCTGCTGTTCGCCTGCGGGCCGCTGTCGCGGCAGTTGTTCGATGCGGTGCCGGAGCGGAGTCGCGGGGCGCATGCGGCGGACTCGGCAGCGCTGGCGCCGGTCGTGGCGCGGGCGGTGCGCGCGGGGGATGCAGTGCTGGTGAAAGGAAGTCTGGGCAGCCGGATGAAGCGCGTGGTCGAGGCGCTCGATGGATTGGGGAGCGCCGGCTGATGTTGTTCAATCTGACGCGTCCGCTCGCGGACCATTTTATTCTGTTCAATCTGTTCCGCTACGTGACGTTCCGCTCGGGCGCGGCGTGCTTGACGGCATTGATGGTGGCGCTGGTTCTGGGGCCGCGGGTGATCCGTTGGCTGCGGCGCGTGCAGAACGGCGGCCAGCCGATCCGTGAGGACGGGCCGGAGCGGCATCTGATCGACAAGAAGGGCACGCCGACGATGGGCGGTGTGCTGATTCTGTTCGCGCTGGGGATTTCCACGCTGCTGTGGGCCGATTTGCGCAACCGCTATGTGTGGGCGGTGTTGTTCGTCACGCTGGGCTACGGGCTGCTGGGCTTCGTCGATGACTACCTGAAAGTGACGCGGCGCAACCACAAAGGTGTGCCCGGCAGGGTGAAGCTGCTGACGCAGGCGGTGATCGGTTTCATCGCCGCGGTGTGGATCATGCTGCTGACGCGCGATCCACTGGCGAGCGAACTGACAGTGCCGGTGTTCAAGGAAGTGGTGATCCCGCTTGGCAATTTCTTCCCGATCTTCGCCACGCTGGTGATGATGGGTAGCTCCAACGCGGTGAATTTGACCGATGGGCTGGATGGGTTGGCAATTGTGCCAACCATCATATGTGCCGGCGTGTTCGCGCTGATTGCGTACCTGGTCGGCAATCGCATCTTCGCCGATTACCTGCAGCTGAACGGCGTGGCCGGCGTGAGCGAGCTGAGCGTGTTCTGCGCGGCGCTGATCGGCGCGGGGCTGGGATTCCTGTGGTTCAACGCGCCACCGGCGGCGGTGTTCATGGGCGACGTGGGTTCGTTATCGCTGGGCGGTGCGCTAGGCGCGGTGGCCGTGGTGACCAAGCACGAGATCGTGCTGATGATCGTCGGTGGCCTGTTCGTGGTGGAGACTGTCTCCGTCATGATCCAGGTGTTCTGGTACAAGCGCACCGGCACGCGCGTGTTCCTGATGGCGCCACTGCACCATCATTTCGAGAAGAAGGGTTGGGCGGAACCGACCATCGTGATCCGATTCTGGATCATCTCGATGATTCTGGCGATGGTCGGCCTGGCGACGCTGAAAATCCGATGAGCGGATTTCCCTCCGACCTGTTCGCCGGCAAGCGCTTCTACGTGGTGGGGCTGGGCAAGAACGGCCTGCCCGCGGTGCACGCATTGACGGCGATGGGCGCCGAGGTGGCCGCGTGGGATGACAACGGTTCGGCACGCGCGGCGGCGGATGGGGTGATGCTGCGTGACCCGTCCGCGGATGATTTCACCTATGACGCAATGGTGCTGTCGCCGGGCATTCCGCATCTGTTGCCGAAGCCACACGCGGTGGCGGTGCGCGCGCGCGCAGCCGGCGTGCCGATCCTGTCGGATGTGGAGCTGCTGTACCGGGCGGTGCGCAAGGCGGGCTCGCGTGCGCGGTTCGCGGGCATCACCGGCACCAATGGCAAGTCCACGACAACCGCATTGCTGGCGCATGTGCTGGCGGGCGCGGGCATGACGGTGGCGGCGGGGGCGAATCTGGGACCGGCGGCGTTGTCACTGCCGCTGTTGCCGGATGACGGCATTTATGTGCTGGAAATGTCATCTTATATGTTGGAGCGGCTCGATTCAGTGCGCTTCGATGCCGCGGTGATGTTGAACCTCAGCGCGGATCATATCGATCGGCACGGCGACATGGCGGGTTATGCCATGACGAAGCGCGCGGTGTTTGATCGGCAGACCGCGGACGATCTGGGGGTCATCGGCGTCGATGACGCCGGTTCGCGTGACATGGCCGCATGGTTACGTGATCGGCCGGCGCAAGTCGTCACCGTGTCGGGCGGTTCGAAGGCCGATGTGTGGTGTGATCGCGACATGCTGTGCGACGCGGATGGGGCGGTTGTGAACCTGGCCGGCGCGCGTGCGCTGCCC
The DNA here is from genome assembly GCA_035486355.1 of Acetobacteraceae bacterium. GTDB lineage: Bacteria > Pseudomonadota > Alphaproteobacteria > Acetobacterales > Acetobacteraceae > Palsa-883. The sequence continues at coordinate 27,325 of DATHNE010000291.1, read as the reverse complement.
GGTGCGCACAATGCGCAGGATGCGGCGGCGGCGGCGGCGATGGCACTGTTCTTCGGTGCTGCGCGCAGCGATGTGGCCGCGGGGATCCTGAGCTATCCCGGCCTGCCGCATCGCCAGCAGCGTGTGGGTGCCGTGAGCGGTGTGGCCTTCATCAATGACAGCAAGGCGACCAATGCCGATTCGACCGCGCGCGCGCTGGTCTGCCACGAGCGGATGGTGTGGATCGCCGGTGGTATGCGCAAGGAAGGCGGCATCACGCCGCTCGCCGCGCACTTCCCGCGCATCGCGCATGCGCTGCTGATCGGGCGCGACGCGCCGGACTTCGCCGCGACGCTGGCCGCGCACAATGTCTCGCACGAGATCGTGGAGACGCTGGAGCGCGCGGTACCCGCTGCGTTGGATGCTGCGCATCGGACCCATTCACCCGTGGTACTGCTGTCACCGGCCTGTGCGAGCTGGGATCAGTTCACTGGTTTTGAGCAGCGCGGAGATCGTTTCGCCGAACTGGTCGAAGCACTGAGGAGGGTGGCCTGATGCCCACCCTGTCCCGGGCTGACAATTCGACGCTTGGCCGCTGGTGGTGGACGGTCGATCGCTGGACGCTGGGCGCGATCGCCGTGCTGGTCGGGTTCGGCTACATCATGATGCTGGCGGCCAGCCCCTCGGTGGCCGAGCGCATTCATATCTCGCGCGACATGTTCATCCTGAAGCAGATCGGCTTCCTGGCGGTGGCGGGGGTGATCGTGATCGCGGTGTCGCTGGCGTCCCCGCGCGATATCCGCCGCATCGCGCTGATCGGCTGCGCCGCGGCGCTGGCGCTGACGATGATGACGCTGGTGGTGGGCATCGAGATCAAGGGTGCGCGCCGCTGGGTGGCATTGCCGGGGATACAGATCCAGCCGAGCGAATTCCTGAAGCCCTGCTTTGCCGTGGCGGCGGCGTGGCTGATTGCTGAGGGCAAGCGCCTGCCGCGGTTCCCCGGCACGACGATCGCCATCGGGATCTTTGCCGTGATCGCGTTCAGCCTGAAGTCGCAGCCGGATATCGGCATGTTGACCGTGGTGACACTGGTGTTCTTCGCGCAATTGTTCCTGTCGGGGTTGAACCTGTTCCTGGCCGGGCTGGGCGTGTTGGGGATGATGGGTGCGGGGATCGCGGCGTTCCTGATGTTCAGCCACGTGCACAAGCGCGTGGAGGAATATCTGCACCCGGATCAGGCGCCGGCGGCGGCCAGCTATCAGCCGGACAAGGCGCTGGAGGCGTTCGGCAATGGTGGCCTGTGGGGACGCGGGCCGGGCGAGGGGCACGTGAAGGACGTGTTGCCGGATGCGCATGCGGATTTCGTCTTCGCCGTCGCCGGTGAGGAATTCGGCATGGTGATCTGCATGGTGATCATCGCCGTGTTCGCGTTCATCGTGCTGCGCTGCCTGCGGCAGATGTTGCGTGAGTCCGATCAGTTCATCGTGCTGGCATGCGCGGGGCTGGCGACCGGATTCGGATTGCAGGCCTTCGTGAACATGGCGTCGTCGCTGCAGTTGATTCCGACCAAGGGGATGACGTTGCCGTTCATTTCCTATGGCGGGTCGTCGGCGATGGCGGTGGCGCTGGGCATGGGCATGCTGCTGGCGCTGACGCGCCGGCGGCATCACGGCGATCCGGCATGAGGGGACCGGCGGTGCATCCCGTGGTGATCGCGGCCGGCGGAACCGGCGGACACTTCTTCCCGGCGGAGGCGTTGGCGAGCGAGTTGCTGGCGCGCGGGCAGCGGATCGCACTGATGACCGATGCGCGCATGGTGGTGACGAGCGGTGTGTTCGTGGGGCATGAGCAGCATGTGATCCAGGGTGCGGGCGTTGCCGGGCACGGCGTGCGGCGTGGCGCGAGCGCGGTGCTGGCATTGGCGCGTGGCGTGGTGCAGGCGCGGTCGATCCTGAAGCGGATTGATCCCGCGGTGGTGGTCGGGTTCGGCGGGTATCCGTCGGTGGCGCCGGTGATCGCGGCGCGATCGTTGAGTGGGCGGATTCCGGTGGTGCTGCATGAGCAGAACGCGGTGTTGGGGCGGGCCAATCGGTTCCTGGTCGGCCGCGCGAGTGCCCTGGCTTTGAGTTTCGCGGCAACCGAGCGTGTGCCCGCGGGGGTGGCGACGGTGGTGACGGGCAATCCCGTGCGGGCGCCGATCGTGGCTTTGGCGGGTGCGCGATATGTGCAGCCGACGGACGTGGTGCGGGTGCTGGTGCTGGGCGGATCGCTCGGCGCGCGGGTGTTCAGCGACGTGGTGCCGGCGGCGGTTGCGGCGGTGCCTCCGGCATTGCGGGCACGGCTGATGATCGTGCAGCAGTGCCGGGCGGAGGATCTGGCGCGCGTGCGGGCTGCCTATGCAGCGAGTGACGTGGCGGCGGAGCTGGCGTCGTTCTTCCCTGATGTCGCCGCGCGGTTGGCGGCGGCGCATTTGGTGATCACGCGCGCGGGGGCGTCGAGCGTGGCGGAGCTGGCGGTAGTGGGACGGCCGGGGATCCTGGTGCCGCTGCCGGGTGCGATCGACGATCATCAGAGTGCGAATGCGCGGGCGTTGGTGGTGGCGCGTGGGGCGTCGATGATCGCGCAACGCGATTTCACGCCGGCGGCGTTGGCGGAGCGGCTGACGTTGCTGCTCGACGAACCCGACATGCTGGCGCACGCAGCACGCGCAGCGGCGACGATCGGGCAGGCGGATGCGGCGGTGCGGCTGGCCGATCTGGTGCAAGCGCGCATGCGTCAGGAGGCGCGGGTATGAGAGCGCTTCCCCTTTCCATCGGCACGATTCATTTCGTTGGCATCGGCGGTATCGGCATGTCGGGTATTGCTGAGGTGCTGCACAATCTCGGCTATCGCGTGCAGGGCAGCGATATTTCCGATTCCGCGAATGTGAAACGGCTGTGCGATGCTGGCATCAAGGTGATGATTGGTCACGATGCCGCCAATCTTGGTGACGCGCAGGTGGTCGTGGTCTCCACTGCAGTGAAGCGCGACAACGCTGAAGTGGCGACGGCGCGCGCGCGCCTGATTCCGGTGGTGCGGCGGGCCGAGATGCTCGCCGAGCTGATGCGGTTGAAATGGGCGGTCGCGATTGGCGGCACGCATGGCAAGACGACGACCACCAGCCTGATCGCGACGGTGCTGGAAGCGGCGAAACTGGATCCCACCGTGATCAATGGTGGCATCATCAATGCCTATGGCACCAACACGCGGCTGGGTGCCGGCGAGTGGATGGTGGTGGAGGCCGACGAGAGCGACGGTAGCTTCCTGAGGCTGCCGGCGGTAATCGCCGTGGTGACCAATATGGATCCGGAACATCTGGACCATTGGGGCACCAAGGAGGCGATGCTCGCTGGGTATGATCAGTTCGTTTCCAACATCCCGTTCTACGGCTTCGCCGTGCTGTGCATCGACCATCCGGCGGTGCAGCAGATGATTCCGCGGCTGTCGGATCACCGCATCGTCACCTACGGCTTCTCGCCACAGGCGGATGTGCGGGCTGAGCGTGTGACCATGGATCGGAACGGCGCGACGTTCGACGTGGTGGTGGCTGACCGTGCCCGCAAGCGCGAGCGCAAGCTGGGCCCATTCCGATTGCCGATGCTGGGCCAGCACAATGTGCAGAATGCGCTGGCGGCGGTGGCGGTGGGCGTCGAGATGGATATCGACGATGCCACGCTACGCGGCGCATTCCTGCGATTCCGCGGGGTGAAGCGGCGCTTCACCAAGACCGGCGAGGCTGGCGGCATCACGGTGATCGATGATTACGGGCACCACCCGGTGGAGATCGCCGCGGTGCTGAAGGCAGCGCGGCAGGCTGGCGCGCGCGACGTGATCGCAGTGGTGCAACCACATCGGTACACGCGACTGCATTCGCTGTTCGACGAATTCTGTACCTGCATGAACGATGCAGGCACAGTGATCGTGGCCGATGTGTATCCGGCGGGGGAATCGCCGATCGCTGGTATGCATCGTGATGCGCTGGTGGATGGGCTGCGCGCGCGCGGCCATCGCAGCGTGGTGCCGCTGCCCAGCCCAGGGCGGCTGGCCGAGATGGTGCACGCGATGGCCAAGGCGGGCGATTTCGTGGTTTGTCTCGGTGCAGGATCTATTACGCAATGGGCGGGGTCGCTGCCGGAAGAGCTTGCGGCGTTGCAGGCGAGTTCCGGGCGCCGGGTGGCGGGAGGCGGGCGATGATGGCCGCGCCGTCCGAACCGCGCTTCACAGACGCGCTGCCGCCGTTGCGCGGGCGCGTGCAGGCGGATGTGACACTGGCGCCGACGACCTGGTTTCGCGTTGGCGGCGCGGCGGAGGCGCTGGTGCGGCCGGCGGACGTCGCCGACCTGGCGCAGTTCCTGGCGGCCCTGCCGCACACGGTGCCGGTGCGTGTGTTGGGCGCGTGTTCCAACCTGATCATTCGCGATGGTGGCTTGCTGGGTGTGACGATCCGGCTGGCGCGTGGGTTCAATGCGATCGTGGTTGAGGCCGATGGCGTGGTGGCAGGCGCGGCAGCGTTGGATGTCACGGTCGCGGAACATGCCGCGGCGGCGGGGCTGACGGGGCTGGAGTTCCTGTCCGGTATTCCCGGCACGATCGGCGGTGCGGTGGCGATGAATGCCGGCGCCTATGGCGGGGATATCGCCAGCGTTGTCGAATGGGTGGAGATCGTCGCGCGTGAGGGTGCCGAGCGGCGGATGAACGCGACAGATCTGGCGTTCGCCTATCGCAATGCGCGGTTGCCGGCGGGTGCGGTGGTGACACAGGTGCGGTTGCGCGCGCGGCCGGGGGCGGCGCGCACGATTGCGGCGCGGATGGCCGAGATTAAGGCTGCGCGCGCGGCGTCACAGCCGGTGCGAGCGCGCACCGGTGGATCGACGTTTCGCAATCCATCGTTGAATGTGAGTTCGCTGCGGGCCTGGGAGCTGATTGATGCGGCCGGGTGCCGTGGGCTGACGCGCGGTGGCGCGATCGTCTCAGAGAAGCACTGCAACTTCCTGATCAATACCGGCAGCGCAACGGCGGCCGACATTGAAGGGTTGGGTGAAGAAGTGCGACGTCGTGTGCATGCTGCATCAGGCGTGACGCTGGACTGGGAAATCCATCGTATCGGTGTGCCGGGGCGTAAGCCGGAGGTGGTGGAATGAGCCGCGTGGCGGTGCTGTATGGCGGCATTTCCGCCGAGCGCGAGGTGAGCCTGTCCACCGGCACCCAGGTGATGGCCGCGCTGCGCATGGCCGGGTTCGACGTGACGCCGATCGAGGTGGGCGAAGACATCGGCGCGGTGATCTCAGCGCTGACGCCACCACCGGATGCGGTGTTCAACGCGCTGCATGGGCGCTTCGGCGAGGATGGCGCGATCCAGGGGGTGCTGGACTGGCTGGCGATCCCGTATACGCATTCGGGGGTACGCGCCTCGGCGCTGGCGATGGACAAGGTCGCCGCCAAGGCGGTGTTCGCCGCGCATGGGCTGCCGGTGGCGCCCGGCAAGGTCGTGCAGGTGGATCAGTTGGAAGCGACCGATCCACTGCCGCTGCCCTATGTGATCAAGCCGGTGAACGAAGGATCGTCCGTCGGCGTCGAGATCATCCGCCAAGGCGACAATCGCCGCGCGGATGTCGCGCGTAGTTGGCGGTTTGGCGGTGCGGCGTTGGTGGAGGAATACATCCCCGGGCGCGAGCTGACGGTGGCGGTGATGGGGGAGCGCGCGTTGGCGGTGACCGAGATCATCGCCGATGCCGGCGTGTTCTACGATTATGAATCCAAATATGCCGATGGCGGCTCCCGCCATGTCATTCCGGCAAAGATCCATCCGGACAGCTACGACCGCGCGCTGGATGTGGCGCTGGCGGCGCATCGCGCGCTGGGTTGCCGTGGCGCTACGCGGTGCGACTTCCGCTATGATGATACCAAGGGCGAGCCCGGACGATTGGTGCTGCTGGAGATCAATACGCAGCCGGGCCTGACGCCAACATCCTTGCTGCCGGAGCAGGCGGCGTATCGAGGATTTGATTTCCCGGCGTTGTGCGCGTGGATGGTTGAGCAGGCGACATGCCGCGCGTAACCCGCTCGCCTCGCAACTCGGTGAACGACCGTCCGGCGCGGCTGACGCTGCTGCTGCGCAAGGCGCGCAAGCTGGTGCGGCCGGTAAGTTGGGTGGCGTTCGGCGTGGTACTGCTGCTGATCGGCGCCGGTGCGATGCATTCGGCGGCGCCGGGTGGCGCGTTGGCAATGGCGCGGACGCGGGTCGCCGATGCGGCCGCGCGGCTGGGGCTGCGCGTCGATCATGTGGTGATCGACGGCCGGCAGAACACGCCTGAGCCACTGCTGCGCGAAGCGATCGGCATCAACAAGGGTGAGCCGATGCTGGGATTCTCGCTGGACGGCGTGCGCCGCAATGTCGAGCTGCTATCGTGGGTCGAGCACGCAACGATCGAACGGCGGTTGCCCAGCACGGTGGTGGTGCATCTGGTCGAGCGGCGGCCGTTCGCGATCTGGCAATACCAGGGCAAGTTCGTGCTGATCGACCGCAATGGCCAGGTCGTCGCCAACCAGGATGTTGCCCAGTTCAAGCAATTGCCGTTGGTGGTGGGGCGCGGCGCGCCGGAAGCGGCGGCGCCGCTGATTGATGCGATGACGGATCGGCCGGCGCTGCTGGCGCGCGTGATCGGCGCGGTGCGCGTGGGCGAGCGGCGGTGGAATCTGTCGCTGAAGGGCGGCATCAACGTGATGCTGCCGGAAGGGCATGAAGTCGCAGCGCTGGACCGGCTGATGGCGCTACAGCGGGACCACGATCTGTTGGATCGGCCGCTGGACGTCGTCGACATGAGGCTGCCGGATCAGCTCGTGCTGCGTCCGCATGTCGATCTGCCGGCAGATCCTGCCCCGAAGAAGCCGACATGAGCGGAGCGAGCCCATGAACGACATGCCGCGCCGCATCGCGCCGCCGGTCGAACCGGAAGAACCGACGCGCCCGCGGGCGAATCGCGCGGGGCCGTTCGGCGTGCTGGATATCGGCACGACGAAGGTGGCGTGCCTGATTGGCCGCAACGAGAGCGACGGCAGCGTGCGCGTGCTGGGCTTCGGCTGGCAGCGCGGACGTGGCGTGCGCGCAGGTGGCATTGTCGATCTGGAAGCTGCGGAACGCGCGATCCGCGCCGCGGTGGGCCAGGCCGAGGATATGGCGGACACGCGGCTGCGCAGTGTGGTGGTGAACCTGTCGTGCGGACAGCCGGACTCGCGGCTGTTCAACGTGCAATGGCCGGTGGGCAGCGCGAACACGGGCGGGCGCGTCGTGGTCGACCAGGATATCCGCCGCGTGGTGAGCGAGGCCCGCCTGCGCGCGGAAGCGGATGGGCGTGAGGTGATCCATTCGCTGCCGCTGTCCTTCAAGGTGGATGAGACCGATCATGTCGCCGATCCGCGCGGGTTGTATTGCTCGACGCTGACGGCGCGGCTGCACATCGTGGATGCGGCGACCAGTGCGCTGCGCACGCTGGGTGCCTGTATCGCGCGCTGCGATCTGGATATCAGCGAGCTGGTATCGGCGCCGATGGCGGCGGGGATGGCAACGCTGGTGGATGACGAACGCGAGCTGGGCGCGACGGTCATCGATATGGGCGGCGGCACGACGGGCGTGGCGGTGTTTAACGAAGGCCAGCTGCTGCACACGGCGCAACTGCCGATCGGCGGCATGCACATCACCAGCGATCTGGCGCGTGAGCTGGTCACGACGGTGACGCATGCCGAGCGGATGAAGACACTGCATGGCAACGCGCAGAGCTGCGCCGATGATGAGCGCGAATTCCTCACCGTGCCGCTGGTTGGCGAGGAGGAACATCAGTTCGCCAAGGTGCCGCGCAGCATGGTGGTGAACGTGGTGCGGCCGCGGGTCGAGGAGATCTTCCAACTGGTGCGCGACCGGCTTGACTCAACCGGGCTGACGCGCGCGATGGGCGTGCGCATCGTGCTGACCGGTGGCGCCTGCCAATTGGCGGGCGTGCGCGAGATGGCGGCGCGTATGCTGAACAAGCCGGTGCGGCTGGGACGGCCGACATCGCTGCGCGGATTGCCCGACTCGGCGTCGGGGCCGGCCTTCGCCACCGCGGCGGGGCTGCTGCACTGGGCGGCGGGCGGCGGGCGCACGCTGCATGACATCGACTTCGAGCCGGAGGCCTCAGCGGGCCCGTTCCGGCGCGTCATCAACCGGCTGAAGGAGTGGTTCTGATGGCTCAGACATCGCGCTGCCGTCCGGCGCTGGGACGAATAAATTCTTCGACATCGTGCAACGAACGCTTCACCGAATCGACGCTCCTGGGGGAGAAGGCCACATGACTCTGAATCTCACCGTGGTTCAGCCCACGCATACCGACTTCACGCCGCGCATCACCGTGATCGGTGTGGGTGGTGGTGGCACCAACGCGGTTGACAACATGATCGTCGGCAACCTGCAGGGCGTCGAGTTCATCGTTGCCAACACCGATGCGCAGCAGCTGATGCACAGCCGGGCGGACCGGCGCATCCAGCTCGGCCCGCACATCACGCAGGGGCTGGGCGCCGGGGCGAAGCCAGATATTGGCAAAGCCGCCGCCGAGGAAGCGGCGGATGAGCTGATCCGCCATTTGGACGGCGCGCATATGCTGTTCATCACCGCCGGCATGGGCGGCGGCACGGGTACGGGCGCGGCGCCAGTGATCGCGCGGATGGCGAAGGAGCGCGGCATCCTGACGGTGGGCGTGGTGACGCGGCCATTCGACTTCGAGGGCAAGCGCCGCGCGCGGGCAGCCGAGCAGGGCATCGAGGAGCTGCAACGCTTCGTCGATACGCTGATCGTAATCCCGAACCAGAACCTGTTCCGCATGGCGACCGAGCGCACGACCTGGCGCGAGGCGTTCAAGATGGCCGATCAGGTACTGTATATGGGTGTGCGCGGCGTCACCGATCTGATGATGGCGCCTGGCCTGGTGAATCTGGATTTTGCCGATATCCGCACGGTGATGGCGGCAATGGGCAAGGCGATGATGGGCACTGGCGAGGCCGAGGGCGAGAATCGCGCGATTCGTGCGGCCGAGGCGGCGATCAGTAATCCGTTGCTGGAAGACACCTCGATGTCGGGCGCGCGCGGGCTGCTGATCAACATCACGGGTGGCGACGATCTGACGCTGTTCGAGGTGGACCAGGCGGCGAACCGTATCCGCGAAGAAGTGGACGACGAGGCGGAGATAATCTTCGGCTCGGCGATCGACGAATCGCTGTCAGGGCGGATTCGTGTGTCGGTGGTGGCCACCGGGATTGATACGGCCGCGGATCAGGCGCAGCCGCGGCTGAAGGTGGTGGGCGGCGAGGATCACATGCCGCTGCCGCCGCTGGGGCGCGATGGCGGGTACGCGGCGCCGATGTTCATGACGCCAGGGCCGGCGATGACCACCTCGCCGGTGCCGCAGATGCGCACGACGAGTTCCGAACAATTGGCGCCGACGTCGATGACACCAGAGCTCTCGGCCGATGAGGTCATCCCGCCACAGCTCGAGCCGATGATGCCGCTGGTGGCGGAGCCGATTGTTGCGCCACCGGTTGCAACGCTGCAGGCGCCCCCGCCGCGCACGGCACGGGCGCCGTCCAGCAGCGGGCTGTTCGCCTCACCGGAGCCGATGGCGCCGCGCGGGCGCGTGGCCGAACCACCATCCCCGCCCTCGGCGGAAGCGCATCGGTCGCTGTTCGGCAAGGTGACGGGGGTTTTCGGCTTCCGGCACAGTGAACCCCAGCCAGCGGAACCGACGGCTGCGGCGCCCGCGCCGCCGCCCGCGCCAGAACCGGTGCGGGCGACGGTTCGGCAGACCACGGCGGAGGATATTGGGATTGGAATCCCAAAATTCCTGCTACGTCAAACCTCTGGGACGACGGCGACACCACGGCGTTAAAGCCCGGTCGCGCCTGGTCAGTGTAGCGGCCTTAATGTGGCCTTTATGTTGGCGCGCGCGTCACGCTACATGGCTTTTACGTCAGACCTGATTGGGTTGTCGGATTGCTGCAAGATCAAATGCTTGTGGCGTAACATTTGGCAACAATCCTTGACTCGTCAGGTGCGGTGAGGGGTCGCTAGGTTGCCTGCGATGGAGCGCTTCGGGCGCGCCGCACAGGCACAGGGGCGATCTTAATGGATGGGATGCTGCATGGCATGGGGGCGGTGAATGTGCCGATGCTTGCCGGCTCCCACCAGCAGACGCTGAAAACCGCGATCGATTGCATCGGCATCGGCCTGCACAGCGGCCGGAGGGTGACAATGCGGCTGGCTCCTGCCGCGTTGGACCATGGCATCGTGTTCCGCCGCATCGATCTCGGTCGCGACATCGCGGCGCAGTATGCGCAGGTGGTCGACACGCGGCTGGCGACGGTGTTGGGCGATCCGACCGACCGGGAGGTGCGCGTTTCCACAGTCGAGCATCTGATGGCGGCGCTGATGGGCTGCGGTATCGACAACGTGCTGGTGGAAGTCGACGGGCCGGAGCTGCCGGCGTTGGACGGGTCGGCGGGGCATCTCGTGTTCCTGATCGATTGTGCCGGCATCGCCGCGCAGGACGCGCCGCGGCGGGTGATCGAGGTGGTGCGGCCGGTGCGGGTCACCGAGGGCGATGCCTATGCCGAGCTGGGCCCGGCGACGCGGGCGCGCAGCGGGCTGGAGCTGACGCTGTCGATTGATTTCGCGGCCGAGGCGATCGGACAGCAGGAGCTGTCGGTACGGCTGACGCCGGAGAGTTTCCGTGGTGAGTTGGCGCGGGCGCGGACCTTTGCGCTGGCAGAGGATATCGCCGGGCTGCGCGCGGCTGGGCTGGCGCAGGGCGGCAGCCTCGACAACGCCGTGGTGGTCGACGCCGGGCGGGTGCTGAACCCGGGCGGGCTGCGGATGGCGGATGAGTTTGTCCGGCACAAGCTGCTGGATGCGGTGGGTGACCTGGCGTTGGCCGGGGCGGCGCTGTCGGGGCGGTTTGTCGCACACCGGTCCGGGCATGGGCTGAACAACAAGCTGCTGCGCGCGCTGATGGCGGATGCTTCGGCGTGGCGGATGCGCGAAGCGGCACCGGTGGCGGTTGCGGCGTAGGACCGTCGCTTCGCACCATGATTGGTGCGTTTGCCTTTCCTGGGATGGGCTGACACGATCGGCGTAACGATTCGCCGCTGGTCACGGGATTTGCCAACCGCATGAGCTTCAGTCTGTTTGCCGACGACGTGAAACTCACGCCGTACTGGTGGGACCATGTCCCACGGCCGGCGTTGCCGCGCGTGACGCCACCGGCGAACGCGGATGTCGTGGTGATCGGGTCGGGCTACACCGGGCTGTGCGCGGCGTTGCAGACCGCGCGGGGTGGGCGCAGCACGGTGGTGCTGGATGCCGAGGATGCAGGATTTGGCTGCAGCACGCGCAACGGCGGGCAGATCTCGACCAGCGTGAAGCCGAGTTACGATGTGCTGGCGCGTCGTTACGGGCCTGAGAAGGCGTTCCGGATCAAGAAGGAAGGGCATAACTCGCTGGCCTGGGTTTTGTCATTCGTGGCCGCGGAGAGGATCGACTGCGATTTGCGCGTCGCGGGGCGTTTCCATGCGGCGCATAATCCGGCGAAGTACGAGGTATTGGCGAAGGAGATCGCGCACCAGCCGAAGGGGTTGGAGGTGGAGGCGCATCTGATCCCACGAGCGGAGCAGCGGCGGGAGCTGGGGACGGATGCTTATTACGGCGGCGTGCTGTACGCGCAGCATGCGTCGGTGGATCCGGGGCGATTTCATCAGGGGATGCTGGATCGGGTGTTGGCCGCAGGGGCGGTCGTCGTGCCGCATTGCCCGGCGACGGGGATCGAACGCGACGGCGGTGGCTTCCGCGTGGCGTATCCGGGTGGGGTGATCGCGGCACGCAATGTGGTTGTGGCGACGAATGGGTATACGGGCGCGCTGACACCGTGGCTGCAGCGGCGGGTGATTCCGATCGGCAGCTATATCATCGCGACGGAGCAGCTGCCGCGGGCGCTGATGGCGACGTTGATGCCGCGGGATCGGATCGTCAGTGATACGCGGAAGGTGGTGTACTATTATCGGGCGTCGCCCGACGGAACGCGCGTGGTGTTTGGCGGCCGCGTGTCGCATGACGAGACGGATCCGCTGGTGAGCGGGCCGCGGCTGCATGCGGAGATGGTCAGGATCTTTCCGGAATTGGTACAGACGAAGATCAGCCATTCGTGGGCGGGGTTCGTGGCGTACACGTTTGACGAGATGATGCGGGCGGGACAACGGGACGGGCTGTACTACGCGATGGGGTATTGCGGCTCCGGCGCCGGGATGGCGGGGTATTTGGGCACGCGGATCGGGCAGCAGTTATTGGGGAAGCAGGAAGGGGCGACGGCGTTTGACGACCTGCCGTTTGAAACGCGGCTGTATTATTGGCGGAAGCCGTGGTTCTTGGCGCCGGCAGTGGCATACTACAGGTGGGCTGATCGGCGGGGGTAGAACCCTCACCCGCCTTTGCTGCCGCCCAGCAGTTGCGATCCTACCAGCAGCAGCGAGGAGACCGTGATCATCACCGTGGAGATCGCGGCGATGGTGGGGTCGATCTGATCGCGTAATGCGTTGAACATGCCGCGTGTCAGGGTGGCGTTGGCGCCACCGGATACGAAGAGGGCGATCACCACCTCGTCGAAGCCGGTGAGGAAGGACAGGATCGCGGCGGTCAGTACGGCGACACGGATCTGCGGCAGGGTGACGAGCAGGAAGGCTTTCGGGCGCGAGGCGCCGAGGCTGCGGGCGACCATCTCCTGGTTCATGTCGTAGCTGCGCAGGGATGAGGTGACGATCAGCAGCACGAGCGGGATCGCGAGCATGCTGTCGGCGAGGACGAGGCCGGCGAGCGTGTTGAGCAAATGCAGTTTCACGTAGGCATAGAACACGCCGATCGCGATGAGGATGACCGGGACCATGATCGGGGTGAGCAGTAACAGCATCGCCGCGCGGGCCCAGCGCAGGTTGGAGACGAACAGGCCGTAGGCGGCGAGGGTGCCGAGCGTGGTGGCGACGATGGCGGTGAAGGCGGAGACTTGCAGCGACGTGGCGGTGGCATGCATCCAGGCCGGGGAGGCGAGGTAGGCGTCGTACCAGCGCAGCGACCAGTGGCGCGGGGGGAATTCGAGGAACTGGGAGGCGGAGAAGGACATCGGGACAACGATGAGGGTGGGAAGGACAAGGAACAGCAGGACGGCGGCGCCGAGGGCGTAGAGCCAGAGGCGCGCGCGATGGGTGATTTGCGTTTCGCTGGCGGGTTGATTGAGGAAGGTCATTGGGTGGGGCTTCGCTGGTGCCCGTTGGTCATGCTGAGCGAGGTCGGCATCCACGACGTTGCTGATGCGCGCGATGAAGACGTGGGTGGCCCGCCTGCGCGGGCCATGACGGGGGAGAGGCGCAGGCGGGTCGGGGCCAGGATTGGCCTCATGACCCGTGCCCCCCGAAGACGCGATCGAGGCGGACGATGCGGGAGGCGATGGCAAGTAGCGTGGCAGTGAGGGCGAGCAGCACGACGCCTAGCGCGCTTGCCGCACCCCAGTTGAAGAACAGCTCGATATCGCTGGCGACCGCGTTGGCGGCCATGACCACCTTGCCGCCGCCGAGGACCGCGGGTGTGACGTAGGCGCCCAGGCAGAGGATGAACACGATCACAGCGCCGGCGAACAGCCCAGGCTGCGACAAGGGAAAATACACACGCCAGAAGGCGGCAACCGGATTGGCGCCCAGGCTGGCCGCGGCCTTCAGGCAATCCCGGTCGATCGCACGCATCGAGCCGTAGAGTGGTAGCACCAGGAAGGGCAGCATGATGTGCACCAGGCCAAGCACCGTGCCGGTCATGTTGTAGGCGAGCGTCAGGGGCTTATCCCACAGGCCGAACTTGATGCCCCAGGTGTTGATCACGCCGTCGCGTTGCAGCAGCACCAGCCAGGCGTAGGTGCGTACCAGGATCGAGGTCCAGAACGGCATCAGCACGCCGATCATCAGCAGTGCGGCGCGGCGTGGCGACAATTGTGCCAGCAGGTAGGTGAGCAGGTAGCCGAACACGACGCAGATGGCGGTGGTGAGGGCGCTGATCTCGAACGTCGCCAGCAGGATGCGGGCGTAAGAGGGTTGCTCGATGAGGCGGGCGTAATTGGCAAAACCGAGATTGCCGTCGTCGTCGAACAGCGACAGCCAGAACAGCCAGCCGACCGGCAGCACCATGGTGATGGTGACCAACGTCAGGGCGGGCAGGCTGAGGCCGAACAGCAGCAAGCGCTCGCGCGCGGCGTCCTGACGCAGGCCGGCAGCGTTGGGTGCGGTGGTCATGTTTCGTTTTGGATCAAGAATGTGTCTTCGGGCGCGAGGCCGAGCGTGATCGGGGCGCCCGGCGCCGGCACGGCGGCCATGGCGCCACGGGCGGAGCTGCCGCGCACCGGCACCAAGGTGCCGTCGGGGAGTTCGACTTCCAGCAGCACGCTTTCGCCCTGGTAGATGACGTCCTGCAAGCGGCCACGCAGGAGGTTGAGGGCGTGGTCGTGGGCGTCCGCGACGATGCGCAGGCGTTCCGGACGGATCATCAGCAGCCAGGGGCCGCCGGGGCCGGGTGGGTCGGCAACGCGCAGGGTGTGGCCGGCGAGCAGGAAGGTGCTGCCGGATTGTTCGACCGGCAGGAAGGCCGATTCGCCGAGGAATTCGGCGACGAAGCGATTGGCGGGATGTTCGTAGATCGTGCGCGGGGCGTCGAGCTGCTGCACACGGCCGTGGTTGATGACGGCGACGCGGTCGGACATCGTCAGCGCTTCGCGCTGGTCGTGCGTGACGCAGATCGTCGTCATGCCGAGGCGGTCGTGCAGGGTGCGTAGCTCGATCTGCATGCGATCGCGCAGTTGTTTGTCGAGCGCGGACAATGGCTCGTCCATCAGCAGGATGCGCGGTTCGAACACGATGGCACGCGCGAGGGCGACGCGCTGGCGCTGGCCGCCGGACAGTTGGGTGACGTGGCGCGCGCCGAAGCCAGAGAGCTGGACGGTGTCTAGGGCGCGTTCGACCTTGGGGGCGATCTCGGATGTCGCGATGTGCCGCATACGCAACGGGAAGGCGATATTCTCGGCGACGCTCATGTGCGGGAAGAGCGCGTAGTTCTGGAACACGACACCGACGTCACGCTTGTGTGGCGGGGTGCGGATGATCTCGACGTCGCCAAAACGAACGCTGCCGTGGTCGGGGCGGACGAAGCCGGCGAGGACCATCAGCAGGGTGGTTTTGCCGGAGCCGGAGGGGCCGAGCAGGGTGAGGAATTCGCCGCTGGTGATGTCGAGATCGACCTCGTCGAGCGCGCGCATCACGCCGTAGGCCTTGCTCACCTGACGGATGGTGATGGGGAGGGAGCGGGAGGGGGGCAAGGTGCGGGCGGTGGTTATTCCCCCTCCTCTTGGCGGCAGGGGGAGTATCGCGATTGTTACTTTGTCATCATGTTCTGATAGGCCTGGGCGGCCTGCTGGTCGAACTTCATGTACCAGTCATCATCAATACCGAACTGCTTGGCGACGTTCGCGGGGGAGGAAGGCAGGGTGGCCGCGTAGTCGGCGGGGATGATGCCGTCGTCGTAGGCTTTCTTGTTGGTCGGGCCGTAGGTGATGAACTTGGTCAACCCCGCCTGGTATTGCGGCTTGCTGATCTCGGCGAGGAACTTCATCGCCAGATCCTTGTTCGGCGCGCCCTTGGGCACGACGTAGCAATCGTAGTCCAGCATGCCCTGGTTGAAGGTGTAGGCAACCTTTGCGCCGGACTGCTTCGCGACATCGAAACGACCGTTCCAGCCCATAATCATGTCGACCGCGCCGTCGACCATCAGTTGCGCGGACTGCGCGCCCGAGGACCACCACACGGCAATGTGGGGCTTCAGTTCCTCCATCTTCTTGATCGCCCGTTCGATGCCGCCGGGCGCGGACAGCACCTTGTAGACTTGGTCCATCGGCACGCCGTCAGCGATCAGTGCCGGTTCCAGGGTGACGGTGTTGCGATAGGAGCGGGTGCCGGGGAACTGCTTCACGTCCCAGAAGTCGGCCCAGCTCTGCGGTCCCTTGTCGCCATATGTCTTGGTGTTCCAGGCGATAACGGTTGAGAACGCATCGCCACCGACATAGTACTGTGCCCAAGAGTCGGGGATGAAATTGGAAACGTCGATCACCTTGTAATCGAGTGGCTCCAGCAGACCCTCGACGCCGGCGCGCGCGCCGGTGCCGGAGCCGGTGCACACCACATCCCAGGTCATCGCGCCGGACTTGGCGCGCATACGCAGCTCCGCCAGGCCGGAATATGTCTCTTCCTTGACAGTGATCCCCAGCGCCTTGGCGGCGGGCTGGAACATGCTCTTGCTCTGGCCGTCCTGATAGGAGCCGCCCCAGGAGACGACGGTGACCTGCTCAGCGGCGCGGGCGCGGTTGATGATCGCGAAGGCCGGCAGCGATGAACCTGCTATGGCACCAAGAAGCGTGCGTCGCCGCATGTGAGGTCCCCCAGACTTGTTGGCGCCACCCAACGATGGCGCTGACTGCGCTGCGCAGCATGGCCGGAACACCGCGGCGTGACCAGGGGGCACGCCGTGGCGCAAATGCGAACCCGGGAGACGGCAACGCACCGGACCGCAGACCCACGGTGCTGCCCGCGCGCCGGGTGCGTTGCCGTCCCGTCAGACGGCGTGTGCCGCGGCCACCTCGTCACTGGTCTCGGTCACCAGTTCGAGCTGCCCGACAGTTTCCTTGCCGAACAGCAGTGGGACGCAGGCGCCACACGCCACCACCACTGCGATCGTGCCAAAGAAAATCGTTGCAGACCCGGTGTAAGGCTCCAGCAGAAATGGCGTCAGCACGCCGGAAAAGATCCGTCCGGTCGCCTCACCGAAGAAATGCCCGCGCCCCCGCAGTTCCGTTGGGAACTGCTCCGAGAGATAAACCCGGACCGCGGTGAACGACGACAGTACGGTCAAGCCGGTGATGATGGCGCCCGCGATCATCGCCACCGACGCGTAGGGACCAGTGTTGTGCGCGATTGCCATCAGGGCCAGGCCCGGGACCGCGCCGGCGAGGCAGAAGGTGATGGTCCAGCGGCGGCCGATGATCTCCATGATGAAGCCGGTGAAGAACTTGCCGGGGATCGTGACCATGAACAGCAACGTGCCCAATCCAAAGCTCAGGCTGACGGCAGAGCCTTGGTCCACCAGCGCCTTCGGTAGCAGGATTGCCGAACAGTAATACGCGGTGGTGGCGGCGCCGTAGCAAAGGATCCCCACCACCGTCCAGCGTATCTGGCCGGCGCGGAACAGCGCACCAAACGGGGGAAGCGTGTCAGGTGTGTCGGCGAGGGCGGGGCCGAGGTCGGGCACGGTCATCTTCGGCACGCGGTTGCCGCACCGCGCGATCATCAGGTTGAGCGTCTCGACCGCGGCCTGAGCATTGCCCCTGCGCAGATGCCAACGCGCGCTTTCCGGCAGGCCGAAATGCACCATCAGCGGCACGATTCCCAACGCCAGCCCGCCCGGCAGCGCGATCAACCGGAAGCCGTTCGGGTTGCCGGCAAGCAGGAAGCCAACGAACGGCAGCAGGGTGAAGGCGCTGGCGAGCATGACCTCGAAGATCGCGCCAAAGGTGCGCCGGTGCTGCTTCGGCATCAGTTCGGCAGCGATCGGAAATGGTGCCGAGATGGCGAAGCCCAGGCCGATGCCGGTGATCATGCGGATTATGAGCAGTTGCGTACCGCTTTGTGCCAGGGGAATCAGCAGGGTGAAGAACGTACTGATGACCACGCCGATCTGCATCACGGTCTTGCGACTGATGCGATCCGATATCGCGGAGGCGGTGAAGCCGCCGATGACGACAAAGATCGTCGGCGCGACCGCCAGCCAGCGGATCTGTTCCCCGGTGAGCTGCAATGGCTGCTTGGCCAACACCAGCAGCGAACCGCCAAGCGCCAGATCGTAGCCTTCGACGAAGCCGACGGCGCCAAGCACCAGGATGATGAGCAGGTGGTTGGAGCTGAACGGGATGCTATCGAGCTTGCGGCCGAGAATATGGCTGGCGGGCGTTGACGGCCTGCCGGCGAAACCGGAACTGCTCATGTCGTTTCTCCCAGATTTGTCCAATCCGGAACCGGCTCGGCAGAGGCGACGGCGCGCGACTGTCTTGAAGGTTTCGTGTCAAGGCAGGGGGAGAACGAATGGTTCTTGCGCTGATGCCTCGTAGTTTCCAGTCGCGTCGCTCGACGCCGGGAGGGACTTATTTGCTTTTTGTCGTTTGACGGCACGGGTCGGTCGGAAATTTCCCGAAGACGGGTTCGTGCGGCTGGTCCGAGGTCAGGTTAGCTCGCGTCATGTGTCATTTTCAACGGCGAAATCGCCAGCTCATTGGCGCGGCCGGTCGCCCCAGGTTGCGGGCATGGCCGCATGCGGTAAACACTACGGGTAGAGCAGAAGGAATTGCCCATGTTGCAGCCACCGCCCGCGCGTCCCGGCATGCGCGAGGATGAGGTCGATACCCCCGCCTTGCTGATCGACCTGGATGCGTTCGAGTACAACCTCGACACCATGGCGGCGAAGCTGGCGCCCACCGGGGTGAAGCTGCGGGCGCATGCGAAGACGCATAAGTCCACGGTGATCGCGCATCTGCAGATCGCGCGCGGCGCGGTGGGGCAGTGCGTGCAGAAGGTGGCCGAGGCCGAGGCGCTGGCCTGGGGTGGCGTGCCCGATATCCTGGTAAGTAACGAGGTGGTGGGCGCGTCGAAACTGGCGCGGCTGGCGGCGCTGGCGCGCATTGCCAAGGTCGCGGTGTGCGCCGACGACGCGGCGCAGGTGGCGATGATCGAGGCGGCGGCGGCGGATGCCGGCGTGCGGCTGCCGGTGCTGGTGGAGATCGATGTCGGTGCCGGGCGCTGCGGTGTCGCCGCGGGGCCGGACGCGGTGGCGCTGGCGCAGAAGATCGCGGCGTCACGGCATCTCGTGTTCGGCGGGCTGCAGGCCTACCACGGCAGCGCGCAGCACAGGCGCACGATCGAGGAGCGGATGAAGATGATCGGCGGTGCGGTGGAGGCGTCGCGGCGCACCGTGGAGCAGTTGCGCCAGCAGGGGCTGGACTGCCCGATCGTGGGTGGCGCCGGGACCGGAACGTTTGAGATCGAGTCGGTGTCGGGCGTGTATACGGAAATGCAGGCGGGTAGCTACGTGTTCATGGATGCGGATTATGCGCGCAACATGGATCCGGCGGGCAAGCCGATCAGCACGTTCCAGCATTCGCTGTTCGTGCTGGCGACGGTGATGAGCGTGCCGTCGAAGAGCATTGCCGTGGTGGACGCGGGGCACAAGGCCGTGCCGACGGATTCCGGGATGCCGGTGGTGTGGCAGCGGCCGGAGATCCGCTACGTGGGTGCGTCGGATGAGCACGGCAAGATGGAGGTGGGCAGCGAGACGGCGGCGCCAAAGCTGGGGGAGAAGCTGCGGCTGGTGCCGGGGCACTGCGATCCGACAGTGGATCGGTACGATTGGTATGTGGGCGTGCGGAAAGGGCGGGTGGAATGTGTGTGGCCCGTCTCGGCGCGCGGCGGGATGCACTGATCCCGCGGCGTCGCGCGGATTATCGCACGTCCTCACAATATTGTGGCGCCTCGCGGCGGTCGCGCGTGCCGTCGTCGCGAATCACGCGGACCTGACGAAGCCGCAAGACGCCCTGCGGTGAGCACTGGGGCGACCACGCGCCGGCAGCGCGTTCATCGCGCCAAGACGCCAGCAGCAGGCATTGGCCGGGCACGTAGATGCCGTCGAAGACATCGTGGTCCAGCAGCCCATTCGCGCCAGTGGCGGGCAGCCCAAGTTCGCGCGGCAGGTCACTGGAGGCAGGCGTCTCGCCTGATACCGGCGATGGTTCGCTGATGGTGACGTATTTCGCTTCGCCCATGTCGGTCTGGTCGAACCGGCGCTGCGCCAGGGTCTGACCCTCGAGCACTTTGTTGTCGGCGCTGAACTCACCCGCGCGCAACCGATAATCCTGGAACATCTCCAGCCGGCCGTTTTCCTGGACACGGTGATGCACGGCGCGCGTGCACCAGCGCATCAGCGGATTCTTGTCGCGTCGGGTCGACAGCGACACCAGGCGGCCCTTGTGACGCTGGCTGCCGAACCGTTCGTATTCGATGAAACCGTCAATGCGCTCGATTTCCGGCTTCAGGAACTTGGCGAATTCCAGATAGTCATCCCACCGTTGTGCTTTCGGTGCGCCTCGAAAATAACCGCAAACATCATCTGGTCCTTGTGCTGTCTTGTGGCACGTCGTCTCCATGAAGGAATGAGATTGCCTCACGGTACAGCGCGTAACGATTCTCCTCCAGGTGCATCAGATGCGTGGCGCGGGCAACCTTCACGTCGCGCCGCGGGTGAGAGGCGCGCAACGCGTCGAACAACCATTTCGTGTCCGCATCCGTGGCGAAACTGTCCCACTCGCCGCGGATCAGCGCGACCGGCACGCGGATCAGCGACGGGTCGTAGGCAAGATCGCCCGCCCAGGCATTGGCGATATCCTGCCATGGCCCACTGGGGATTTTGACGCTGGGCGGCGTGCGCGTGCGGCTGTCGGCATCGGAGTCAAGATAGATCTCGCCCCATTCGTTGAATAGTCGCTGCGACAGCACGGGAGCTTCGCCCGCCGGGACATCCGCAGTGAATCGGTCCCATTGGTCCTGTAGCGAAACCAGCCGCCAGGCAGGGAAACGCTGTGGGTCCGCCCGGCGCGGCCGCCAGGTCACCGGCCCGAAGAACGCCAGCCGTTCGACCAGCTCCGGACAGCGTCCGGCGAACCGCCCGGCCACGATCGCGCCCCAGGAATGCGCAATCAATGAAATGCGCGCCACATTTTGCTGCGCGCAGATGAAGCGTGCCGCACGCTCGAGCTGGTCGCTGGCAGTGGCGGCACCGCCCAGCACCGGATTTCGCTCCGCCGCATCCGACATTTCCGGATACGGATCGGATGCGCCGAAGCCGTGGAAATCCAGGCCCCACACGTCGAATCCCGCGGCGGCCAGCGCATCGCGCCAGGACCTTCCATCGAACCGATGCGCAATCGACAACGCCGAGGGGAATGTGCCGCCGTGAACATACAGCACCACCATTTGCCCGCCGTCCGGCGACACGCGCGCCGGCAGGTAGCGCAAAAACAGCTGCATGCCATCGGCGGTGCCTGGGATGCGAAAGTGTTTTTCCGCCGCATCGAGTTTCGGCGCATCTGTGACAAATTGCATGGGTCCCCTGCCTTGGCTGTGAGATCGTCGTCTGCGTCACGCCTGATGTAGTGCGTCGGCATCCACGATGCTTCGAGGTGGGCCGAACCAACATCGATATCGATCAGTTCCACAGTCATCGAAGGGTCGGCGCCGGAAACTCACCAAATAGAACCGGTGGCGCGAACGGAAGGTCGCGCACCAGCGGCTTGGATGAGGTTTCCTATGCAACGCAGACTTGAACCCACGATGTCGCGCTGTGATACCCCCGGCCGAACGGAGCTGCGACGAGCGCTTATCCTGACCGCCGCCAGCCTGGGTTTCGTCGTCGTGCAGCTCGACGTCACGATCGTGAACGTGGCATTGCAGCAGATCGGCCGCTCGCTCGGCGCGGATGTCTCCCACCTGCAGTGGGTGGTCGATGCCTATACGATTGTCTTCGCCAGCCTGATCCCGACCGCGGGGGCGCTGGGCGACCGGTTGGGGGCGAAGCGGATTTTCGTCGCGGGCTTTGCGGTCTTTATTGCCGCGTCGTGCGGCTGCGCCGTCGCCCCAACAATGCCCGTGCTCATCGCCGCGCGCGCGGCGCAAGGCGTTGGCGCCGCGGCACTCGTGCCATGTTCATTGTCGTTGCTGAACCATTCCTTTCCCGACCCGAATGCGCGGGCCAAGGCGGTGGCGATCTGGGCAGCCGGGGCGTCGGTCGCGCTGGCGGCCGGCCCGGTCATCGGCGGGATCCTGGTCGACGGTGTCAGTTGGCGTAGTATCTTCGTGATCAACCTGCCGATCTGCACCACCGGCATCTGGCTGGCACGATGTTTTGGTAGAGAATTATCTCGATCGCGCGCGCGTGGCATCGATGCCGGCGGCCAGGTCGCAGTCGTCCTCGCGCTGGCGGCGTTGGCGACAGCGGCGATCGAGGCTGGCCGGCTCGGCATCACCCATCCCATCGTGATCGCCGCGTGCGGCCTGTTCATCGCCGCCGCGACAGCGTTCGTGCTGATCGAGGCGCGCGGCAGCAACCCGATGTTGCCGTTGAGCTTATTTCATACCCCCGCCTTCTCGGCGGCGATGGCTGTCGGATTGCTGATCAACATCGCTTATTATGGTTTGATCTTCTTGTTCAGCCTGTTCCTGCAACGCGCCAAAGGTTTCAGCTCGCTGCAGACCGGTCTGGCCTTCCTGCCGATGACCATGGGCGTGTTGGTGGCCAATCTCGGCGCCGGCACCGTCGCGGCACGCCTGGGGCCGCGGCTGCCGATGGTGCTGGGTCAGGCGATGATGTCGCTTGGCTGCGTGGCGCTGCTTGGTCTCACACCGCGCACGTCGATCGCGATGATGGCGTTGCCGATGCTGCTGATGGGCGCCGGCGTGGGCCTGGTGGTGCCGCCAATGACCTCATCGGTACTCGGCACTGTGGATCGTGCACAGTCAGGCGTTGCGTCCGGCGCGTTGAACGCCACGCGGCAGGCCGGCAGCGTGCTCGGCGTGGCGCTGTACGGCGCATTGATCGCCGGCCCGGGCGCGCTGACCAGCGGCACGCGCGCCGCGCTTGGCGTTTCCGCCGGGCTGTTGCTGGTGGGATGTGCGGCGGCCCTGCGGTACATCCGCGCCGGCGATGACTGACCGCTCAGGCCACCGCTGCGGCGGCCGTGGCCAATCCGTCGACGCCGCGTTCCCCAGGTAGCGGCACGCGGCGGCTGGTGATGCGTAGGGCGGGTGCCGCTGCGCCGAGATACAGCAGTCCGTCCGCGGGCAGCAGGCCGGCGATGGCGTTCGGCACGCGGGCCCTGGTGGGTTGGTCGAAGTCGATCAGCACATTGCGGCAGAAAACGTTATCGAAACGGCCCAACGTGCGCAGGTCGGTCAGCGGGGCCTGGCGCCGCCGCGGTTCGGGCAGTGCGGCCCAGACGGTGGTGGGATCGGCCAACATGCCGGCGAAATCGGGGGGCCAGGCGGCCTCGGGGCCGTTCCGTCCGGCGACGCGGTCGGCGGCGGCGCCGTCCAGCCGCAGCACGCCCTCGCGGGGCCTGGGTTCGGCGGCAAGCACCAACAGGTTGGCGCCGAGGCGCGCCATGGCGGGGGAGAGGATTGTGGTTGGGGGGAGGCCGTCAGCGTCGAGGGCAATGCGGCGGGCGGCGAGGTCCTGGGCGCGCGGAGTCAGACAGGGCCGGTTCAGACGGGGTAGGTCGAGCGGCTCGCCGGTGCCGGCCCAGCTGGTGCGCCGCAGGCGAAGGCGGCGGTTGAGAGTGGGGACGGTGTCCGTGGCGAAGGCTTCAGTGGGGGTAGCCTCGGTGACGCGCTCCAGGGTGCCGAGCAGGCTGCCGAGGTCATGGCACAGGCGCGCGGCGCGCCGGTCGGCCAGGTGGAGACGATCGTCCATCGGATGGGGCCCCCTGGGGGTGGGGTGGGCTTTGTCTGTATACTCCGTGTTGGTCTTGTTTCTGCCAGCGACCTGATCCGGGTTCAATACGATTTCGGCAGGCCCAGCACGCGTTCCGCCAGATAGCTCAGGATGAGCTGGGGGCTGATCGGAGCGATCCGGGTGATGAGGACTTCGCGCAGGAAGCGTTCCACGTGGTACTCCTGCGCGTAGCCCATGCCGCCGAGGGTCATCACCGCGCGCTCGCAGGCGCGGAAGCCGGCTTCGGCGGCGAGGTATTTCGCGGCGTTGGCCTCGGCGCCGCATTCCTGTTTCGTATCATAAAGCCAGGCTGCCTTCAGCATCATCAGGTGGGCGGCTTCGAGTTCCGCCCAGGACTCGGCCAGCGGATGCTGGATGGACTGGTTCTTGCCGATCGGGCGGTTGAACACGATGCGCTCGCCGGCGTAACGGGTAGCGCGGGCCAGGGCGACGCGGCCGATGCCGATGGCTTCGGCCGCGATCAGGGTTCGTTCCGGGTTCAGCCCATGCAGCAACGCATGGAAGCCTTCGCCTTCCTCACCGATGCGGTCCTCGATCGGGATTTCCATGTTCTCGAAGAACACCATGTTCGAATCGACGGCGTGACGACCCATCTTGTGGATCAGGCGTACGTCGGCGTGGGCGCGATCGAGATTGCTGTAGAACAGCGTCAGGCCATGGGTGCGGCGCTTCACCTGATCGCGCGGGGTGGTGCGGGCCAGCAGGAGGATCTTGGTCGCCTCCTGCGCGGTCGAGGTCCACATCTTGGTGCCATTCACGACGTAGCGGTCGCCACGACGTTCGGCGCGAGTGGTAATTTCCGTCGTGTTGAGGCCGGCGTTGGGCTCGGTGACGCCGAAGCAGGCCTTGTCCTGGCCGGCGATCAGCGGCGGCAGCATGCGCTGCTTCTGCGCGATGGTGCCGTAGACCACCACCGGGTTGAGGCCGAAGATGTTGATGTGGATCGCCGAGGCGCCGGACATGGCAGCGCCGGATTCGGCGACGGCCTGCATCATGATGGCGGCCTCGGTGATGCCGAGGCCGGCGCCGCCGTAGTCCTCGGGCATGGCGATGCCGAGCCAGTTGCCCTCGGCCATGGCGGCGAAGAATTCGTTGGGGAAGGTGGCGGTGCGGTCGTGGTCCAGCCAATAGGCATCGCCGAAGCTGGCGCAGAGGCGCAGGACCTGCTCGCGGATTTCGCGCTGGGGGTCAGTGAGGGTGAAATCCATGGTTGGGCTTTCAGCGAGGGAGTGTCGTGTATTGCTGCCACGTCTGGCCGCTTGTTGCACGCCTGGCATTTGGCAGCATGCGATATGGGACTGACGTGGCGGCGGCGCAGCAAGCCGGCTTTACCATGAGGACACCAAGACTCGTGCCACATACGCGACGTTCGCGGGAGGGCACTGGTGATGATAGCGCTCCGCGCGAAGCGCTATAGTCGTCGATGTGACTCATCGGACATCACGGGTCCGGCACGAATCTTGGTGTCTTGGTGTCTTGGTGGCGAAGCCGCCTTGCGGATCCGCGACGCGGATCGCGCGATGATCACATGTCTTCGGCCCGGGTTGAACGCGCCGTCGTCGTGCCCATTATGGCGGGTGGCTGTGGCGAGCACGACCAGAAGGAGCAAGTGATGAAGTCTGCGCCGGTCAATCATGCGGCGCGGACCGCCGTGGCCAAAGTTCCGGAAGTGACGCTGGTATTCTGGACCATCAAGGTCGCCGCGACGACGTTGGGGGAGACGGGCGGCGACACCGTCACCATGACGCTGAACTGGGGCTATCTGGCGGGCAGCGCGTTGTTCTTGGGACTGCTGATCGGGCTGGTGATCGCGCAGATCCGTGCGCGGCGGTTTCAGCCGTATCTGTATTGGGCGACCATCGTCGCCTCGACCACGTTCGGGACCACGATGGCGGATTTCGCCGACCGGTCGCTGGGGATCGGCTACACCGGCGGCTCGACGCTGCTGTTCGCCTGCCTGCTGGTCGTGCTGGGGCTTTGGTACTGGTCGCAGGGGACGATCTCGGTGAACACCGTGGCAACGCCGAAGGTGGAGCTGTTCTACTGGGCGGCGATCACGTTTTCGCAGACCTTAGGGACGGCGCTGGGGGATTGGGCGGCGGATACCGGCGGGCTGGGGTATGGCGGCGGCGTGCTGCTGTTTGGCGGGGGGTTGGTGCTGCTGCTTGGGCTGTATGCCGTGACGGGCGTGTCGCGGGTGCTGCTGTTCTGGGCGGCTTTCATCCTGACGCGGCCGCTGGGGGCGACGGCGGGGGATTTGCTGGACAAGCCGGTGGCGGATGGCGGGATGGCGCTGAGCCGGCCGTTGGCGTCGGCGGTGATCGCGGTGTTCATCCTTGCGTGCCTGCTGGTGTTGCCGCAGCGGGCGGGGCGCCATCCGAGGGCGGCTGTCGTGGCGGGCGACTAGCGGCGCTCTTCCGCGCGGCACGTCGCCGCGCCATATTGCTTGGATGTATGCCCAGGCGCTGAACACGGCGGAGGCGGCGAGCACGGAACCGGCGGAGGCACTGGACCGGTTCCAGGCGCGCGTCGACGCCGAGGAGCGGATTGAGCCGAATGACTGGATGCCGGCGTCGTACCGCCGCATGCTGGTGCGGCAGATCAGCCAGCACGCGCATTCCGAGATCGTGGGGATGCTGCCCGAGGGCAACTGGATCACCCGCGCGCCCAGCCTGAAGCGCAAGGCGGCGCTGCTGGCGAAGGTGCAGGATGAGGGCGGGCATGGGCTGTATTTGTATGCCGCGGCCGAGACGCTGGATGTGTCGCGGGAAGCGCTGGTGGAGCAGTTGCTGGAGGGGCGGGCGAAGTATAGTTCCATCTTCAACTATCCGACGCTGAGCTGGGCGGATATCGGGACGATCGGCTGGCTGGTGGACGGAGCGGCGATCATGAATCAGATCCCGCTGTGCCGATGTTCGTATGGGCCATATGCGCGGGCGATGATCCGTATCTGCAAGGAAGAGAGTTTCCATCAGCGGCAGGGATACGAGATCATGCTGACGCTGTGTCGCGGCAGCGACGAGCAGAAGGCGATGGCGCAGGATGCGCTGAACCGCTGGTGGTGGCCGTCGCTGATGATGTTCGGGCCGCCGGATACGGAATCGCAGCATTCGGATGTGTCGATGCAATGGAAGATCAAACGGTTCACCAACGATGCGCTGCGGCAGAAGTTCGTGGATGCGACGGTGCCGCAGGCGCGGTTTCTGGGGCTGACGGTGCCGGATCCCGAGCTGCGGTTTGATGAGGCGCGCGGACATTGGGTTTTCGGTGTGATTGACTGGGTGGAGTTTCGGCGGGTCTTGGCCGGCGGCGGACCGTGCAACCGCGAGCGGCTGGCGGCGCGGCAGACCGCGCATGCGGAGGGCGCGTGGGTGCGCGAGGCAGCGCTGGCACATGCGGCGAAGCAACGGGCGGTGGAGAAGGCGGCGTGACATGACCGAAATGGCAACCCCTCTGTGGGAAGTGTTCATCCGGGCACGGAATGGCTTGTCGCACCGGCATGTCGGGTCGGTGCATGCGGCGGATGCGGCGATGGCGCTGGCGGCAGCGCGGGATGTGTACACGCGGCGAGGCGAGGGGCTGTCGATCTGGGTGGTGCCGTCG
>DATHNE010000290.1:0-4770 GCA_035486355.1 Acetobacteraceae bacterium | reverse complement strand
GGCAATTCGTCACCGTCGTGGGGCCGAACGGAGCGGGCAAGTCCACGCTGTTCAAGACCATCTGCGGCATCGTTCCGCCGCTGCAGGGGACGATAAGTTTCCGCGGCGATGACCTGCGCCCACGCGCGGCATCGGAACGCGCGCATCTTGGCATCGCGCATGTCCCGGAAGGCCGGCAGGTATTCAAGACCCTGACCGTGCGCGAGAATCTGGAGATGGGTGCCTATACCAAGGCCGGCCGTACCCAATGGCACCACACGCTGGAGCGCATTCACGCGCTGTTCCCCATTCTGCACGAGCGCGCGCATCAACTCGCCGGAACGCTGTCGGGGGGAGAGCAGCAGATGCTGGCGGTGGGAAGGGGGCTGGCTTCGGTGCCAAAATTGCTGATGCTGGATGAGCCTTCGATGGGATTGGCGCCGGCCGTCGCCGACATGATCTTCGAACGGATTTCGCAAATCCATCGCGAGGACGGCGTGACCATCCTGTTGGTCGAGCAACGCGTGGCCGAAGCACTGGAACTGTCCGACCACGGCTATGTCCTGGAGACCGGCCACATGGTGCTGGACGGGCCATACGAAACGTTGCTCGCTGATGACCGGGTCCGCCGTTCGTATCTTGGGCTGACCGAGACGTAGAATATATCAAGCAAGGGGAGAACGTTCGCATGACGCACACATCTTCGATCGGCCGCCGCACGGCGCTCGGACTGGGCCTTGCCGGCAGCGCCGCGGTGCTGGCGCCGCGCCGGCCCAAAGCGCAGCCGAAGGAGGTGAAGATCGCCATGCTGGTGCCGCTGTCCGGACCATGGGCGCGCCAGGGCATCCTTGAGCAATTCGGTGCGCGGATGGCGATTGATGATATCAATAACGCTGGCGGCATCAAATCGATGGGCGGAGCGAAGTTGCATTTGCTCGAGTACGACACAGGTGACTCGGCAGAGAAGGCCAAGGATGCGGCACAACGTATGATCGCGCAGGAGCCGGATGTGGTCGGCGGCTTCGGCTGCTGGTTGTCCACATTCACTCTCGCGGTCACCGAGGTCACCGAACGCGCGCAAATGCCGTGGCTCACGCTGAGCTATTCCGATCTGATTACCGGCCGCGGCTATAAATACGTGTTCCAGTCCTCGCCCACGGCGGTGCAGCAGGCCGAGGACATGGTACCGGTCATCATGGCGCTGGCAGAGAAGGCGTCGGGCAAGCGGCCGACCAAGGTGGGATTGATCGGCGACAATACTGCGGCGTCGGTCAGTTTCATGAAGCCGATCCGAGGCCACGTGCTGACCGACCAGAAACTGACGGCGGTCGCTGACCAGACCTACACGCCGCCGCTGACCGACGCGACAACATTGGTGCAGCCTCTGCGCAGCGCGCGGCCGGATTTTGTGCTGCTGACATCCACCAACGTGCCGGACGACAAGCTTCTGGTGGACAAGTTCAGCGAATACAACATGCCGCCGACCAAGCTGCCGCTGATCGGCAACGGCGGCCACTGGGCGGTGCCGGAACTGTTGAAGAATGCCGGCGCCGATGAATTGGAGGGCGTGCTGGTCGGCCTGGCGAATTGGCCTGGCAAAGCGGTGGAAGACGTTTCGAAGCGCTTCGTCGAGCGTACCAAGGAGCCTTGGTTCGGTCACGATTCGATCTTCGCCTATGTGCATGTGCTGATCCTGAAGGAAGCGCTGGAGCGCACCGGTGTCGCCGACCGCGAAAAGGTGAACGCGGCGATCCACGCGATGGACATGACCGATGGCCCGGCGTTGTTCTTCCCGGGCCATCATTTGCAATACGACGCAGCCGGTCGCCGCATCGGCGCACAGATGGTGATGGTGCAGTGGCAGGGCGGCCGGCCAGTGACGGTGTATCCTCCCGATGTCGCAACCGCCGAGGCGAAGTGGAAGGCCTGACGCCATGCCAGAGCAATCACCATACGAAGTGTACGCCGTCCGCTACGCGCATAATCCCAACGCGCGCCGGTCGAACAACTTCATCGGTGGCGACCCGCATGACGGACCGATGCCGCTGGACTATTTCGTCTGGGCGATCAAGGGCGACAGTGGGACGTTCGTGTTCGACACCGGCTTCGATGCGGCGATGGGGAAGAAGCGAGCGCGCCAATTCCTGCGCTCGCCCGCCGTCGGGTTGCAGGCCGTTGGCGTGGAGCCGGCGAATGTGCGGGACGTGATCCTGTCGCACATGCACTACGATCATTGCGGCAACTACGATCTGTTCCCGCAGGCCCGTTATCATCTGCAGGACATCGAGATGGCGTACTGCACCGGCCGGTGCATGTGCCATGCCGGACTGCGTGGCCCGTTCGAGGAGGAGGACGTCGTTGCGATCGTGCGCAAGGTTTTCGCCGGACGCGTAATGTTTCACGATGGCGCGGACGAACTGGCACCGGGGTTGTCGGTGCATCATGTTGGCGGCCATTCGAAAGGACTGCAAGTGGTGCGGGTGTGGACGCGGCGCGGCTGGATGGTGCTCGCGTCAGATGCCAGCCACTTCTACGCCAATATGGAGGAAGGCCGCGCGTTTCCGATCCTGCACAACCATGAGGATACGCTCGCCGGCTACGCAACGATGCGACGGCTGGCCAGCGCGCCGAACGCGATCATTCCGGGCCACGATCCGCTGGTGCTCGCGCGTTATCCAGCCGCGAAGCCCGGGTTGGAAGGGATCGCGGTGCGGCTGGATGTGGAACCAACGTAGCGGCGGCTTCGCGTAGCACATCGGATCGTCCCGCATACGCCCATCGCGGCGATTGGACTCGCCAACCGGCTTGGTGTGCAATAGCGGCCGGAGTGAACGCAAGGAGGAAACCATGGCGCAGCAACCCTCGACCGAATCCCGTGACCGCGTTCGCGGGACGGTTCCCAAGCTGATCGATCTGTCAGAGAAGGTATTGTTCGGCGATGTGTGGGAACGGCCGCAGCTTTCCAAGCGTGATCGCAGCCTGATCGTCTGCGCCACACTGATCGCCACCTATCGCCCGGAGCAATTGCGCGGCCATCTGCAGCGCGCGTTGGTCAACGGCGTGACCAAGGAAGAATTGTCCGAGGTGATCACGCATCTTGCCTTCTATGCCGGCTGGCCCGCTGCGATGTCGGCAGCGAACATCGCGCGTGAAGTGTTCGAGGCCAATCCGTAGAAGGGGCAGAACCATGCAGGCGGGATTCATCGGGCTTGGCACCATGGGTGCCAGCATGGCTGCGAACTTGTTAAAGGGATTGAAGGCCCGCGGCGACACGCTGGTGGTGCATGACATCCGCCGCGAGGCAGGCAGGCAACATTTGCGGGACGGCGCCACCTGGGCGGACTCGCCGCAGGCCGTCGCAGAACAATCGGAGGTGATCTTCACGTCGCTGCCGGGACCGCCGGAGTTCGAAGCGGTTTCGGCCGGGCTGTTGGCGGGAATCAAGCAGGGCACAGCGTATTTCGACCTGACGACGAATTCGCCGACGGTGGTGCGCAAGGCGCATGAAGCGTTCGCCGCCAAAGGCGCACATTTGTTCGATGCGCCGGTCAGTGGCGGCCCGCGCGGCGCGGCATCCGGAAAGCTCGCGATCTGGTGCGGTGGCGACGAAGAGGTGTTCGATAAATGGAAGCCGGTGCTCGACATGATCGGCGACGCGGCACGCTATATCGGGCCGATCGGCGCGGGGTCGGTCGCGAAACTGGTGCATAATTGTTTCGGTTACATCGCCACGGCGGCCGCGGCCGAGGTGTTCAGCATGGGAGTGAAAGCCGGCATCGAGCCGCTGGCGATCTGGGAAGCTGTGCGCCAGGGTGCGATTGGCCGGCGCGGCGCATTCGATTCGCTGACCGATCAGTTTCTGCCCAACAAGTACGATCCGCCGGCTTTCGCGTTGCGTCTGGCACATAAGGACGTGTCGCTGGCGACCGGCCTGGGACGCGAACTGAACGTGCCGATGCGGTTGGCCAACCTTGCGCTGGCCGACCTGGCCGAGGGGCTAAACCGCGGATGGGGCGATCGGGACTCGCGCTCGATCATGCTGTGCCAATTGGAACGCGCCGGGGTGGAGATCGAGGTGGATCCGCAGCGTCTGGCCGAGGCGCTGGAAAACAAGACAAAGAACGGATAGCGCAATGGGATTCCCCCTCCCTCAAGGGAAGGGGGAATTCCAGGTTGGCCACTATGTGACGCCACGCCGCGTGTGAAATCTTGGGTTGCGCCACGTGCCGCTGCGCATCACCTCGCACAGCACCGCCACCGCATCCCACACATCGACGTAACGCACATACAGCGGTGCCAGTCCGAAGCGCAGCACGTTCGGTGCGCGAAAGTCGCCGATCACGCCGCGTTCGATCAGCGCCTGCATGATCGCGTAGCCATCGGGATGAGCGAACGACACCTGGCTGCCGCGCTGCGCCGCATCGGCGGGTGTCAGCGCCGCAAACCCATGCTCTGCGCACTCCCGGGTCACCAACGTCAGGAACAACTCGGCCAACCGCACCGATTTGGCACGCAGGTCTGCCATTGGCACCTGCAGCATCAGATCGACGCCGACTTCCAATGCTACGAAATTCAACACTGGCGGCGTTCCCACCACAGCGCGTGCGATCCCGTCCGCCGGGCGATACACCGGGTCGAATACGAACGGTTCGGCGTGACCCAGCCATCCCGTCAACGGCAGCCGCAACCCCGGCTGCAAATGCGGCGCGACGTACAGGAACGCCGGCGCACCCGGACCGCCGTTCAGAAACTTGTAGCCACAGCCTACCGCAAGATCCACCTCGTCCGCGG
>DATHNE010000289.1:0-7437 GCA_035486355.1 Acetobacteraceae bacterium | reverse complement strand
CGTGAAGTCGCCGGCATCCGACAGCGACAGCGTCGCGGGATCGGTCCACAGCGTTGGATGCGCGCCATCCACCAGCATGCGGCTGGCCTGCCGAATCGCCCGCGGCCCCTCGCGTGCGCCGCTGCGGTTGGTGGTGCCGATATCCAGCGGAATGCCTGCCACGACAAAGTCCGCGTCCGTGCCCTGGCGCGTGACCCCGAGAAAGCCTGGCGGCGTCGCGAAGGTGGGTGGTCCGGCCATGATGAGGGGTCGCCGCTCCCGGTTGGGTATCCCGTGGCTGTAGCATTGCGTTTCCCCGACCGTCCATGCGGCCAAAACTGGCGCGGGGCAGTGTCACGGGCTTAACACAATCATTATTCCTCCGGATAACCTCCCCGATCGCGGACTTATGTCCTTCGCACAAGTTTAGCGCCCGTCCCGCGTATCCTGCGGAAGGAGCCGGTTTGTTCGATCTTGTGATGATCGTCCTGCTCGCTGCGGCGTTCGCCGCCGCGCTGGGCTATGTCTGGGCCTGCGCCGACCTGACCGCTCCCTCGTCGACCCCATCGTCCAACCCATCGGACAGCGCGCCATGACCTGGCAAGGCTGGCTGCAGATCGCCATTTTCACCGCCCTGGCCACCGCTCTGGTGAAACCATTCGGTGGGCACATCGTTCGCAGCGTGGACGGCACCGGCCGGTTGCGGCGAGCCTGCGCCCCGGTCGAGGCCGCCCTCTATCGCCTGGCCGGCATTGACCCGGCCGAGGAGCAGAGCTGGGTCACCTACGCGTTCGCGCTGCTGTGGTTTCATCTGGTGGGCATCGCGGTACTCTATTTCTTGCAGCGCGTGCAGAACCTGCTGCCACTCAATCCGCAGCAATTGGACGCGGTTGGCCCGGACCTGGCGTTCAACACCGCGGTCAGCTTCGCCACCAACACAAGTTGGCAGTCTTATGGCGGTGAAACGACAATCAGCTATCTGACGCAGATGGCCGGCATCACCGTGCAATCGTTCCTTTCCGCCGCTGTCGGCATCGCGGTCGCGATGGCGCTGATCCGAGGCTTCGCACGCCGCTCCGCGAAAACGATCGGCAACTTCTGGGTCGATATCACCCGCATCACGCTGTACGTGCTGCTGCCGGTTTGCGTGCTCGCCACGCTGATCCTGATCTGGCAGGGCGTGCCGCAGACGCTCGGCGCCTCGATCAGCGCCACCACGCTGGAAGGCGCGCATCAGATCATCGCGCGCGGCCCGGTCGCGTCGCAGGAATCGATCAAGCTGCTCAGCGGCGACGGCGGCGGCTTCTTCAATGTGAACTCCGCGCATCCGTTCGAGAACCCGACGGCCCTGGCCGGCATGCTGGAGATGTTGCTGATCTTCCTGGTCGGCGTCGCTATCACCAACACATTCGGCCGCATGGTCGGCGATCAGCGTCAAGGCTGGGTGCTGCTGGCGGCGATGGGCGTGATGTTCGCGGTTGGCGTGGTGACCATCTACACCAACGAAGCCAGACCGAACCCCGCTTTCGCCCCGTTCGGCCTAAGCCAGACAGCCAGCACCACACAAGCCGGCGGCAATATGGAAGGCAAGGAGGCCCGTTTCGGTATCGGCCAGTCGGCGTTGTTCGCCACGGTCAGCACAACATCCTCGGATGGCGCCGTCGATTCGATGCACGACAGTTACATGCCGTTGTCCGGCCTTGTCCTGCTCGGCAACATGATGCTCGACGAGGTCATCGTCGGCGGCCCTGGCTCCGGCCTGTTCGGCATCCTGCTGTTCGCCATCGTCGCCGTGTTCGCCGCCGGCCTGATGATCGGCCGGACACCGGAATATCTCGGCAAGAAGCTCGAGGCCAACGAGATCAAGATGACCATGCTGGCGCTGCTCGCGGTGCCGGCGGCGATCCTGGGCTTCACCGCGGTGGCGGCGGTTCTGCCCGGCGCACTGGCCAGCCTGGGCAACGCCGGACCGCATGGCTTCTCCGAGCTGCTTTACGCCTATACGTCCGCCGCCGCGACCAATGGCAGTGCGTTTGCCGGGCTCAACGCCAACACAACTTTCTACAATCTCACGCTGGCCGCGGCGATGTTCATCGGCCGCTTCTTCGTCATCATCCCGGTGCTGTGCATTGCCGGCACGCTCGCGGCCAAGCGTGTGGTACCCGTCTCGCTCGGCACCCTGCCAACGCACGGGCCCCAGTTCGCTACGCTCCTGATCGGCACCGCGGTGATCGTCGGCGGCCTGACCTTCTTCCCGGCCCTCGCCCTCGGCCCCGTCGCCGAGCAGTTCGCCATGCAGGCCGGCCACATCTACAGCTCCAACTAACCCTGGCGCGCGAAAACCACGAGGCAGCGGTCATGAATCGCTCAACAGCACGGCAGTACGTCACGCGCATCAGGCAACCTCCACCGGTTGAGGACACGGCAACGGCGTATAACCAGGCCGCCGATGCCTACATCGCCTACGCCGACGGCGATCCGGACCAGCTCTTCGCCTTCAAGGGACCGCACGCCTACGCCGACCGCCGCGTGTGGTTGGTGCTGGCAGCGAAGCTGCACGCGCTGCGCGCCACGGGCGCCACATCCATTCACATCCTCGATGCTGGCTGCGGCCCCGGCACCTGGCTGCGACGCCTGGTCCTCGCCGCCAAAGCGCTCGGTTTCACCACCATCACAGCCCGTGGCTTCGATCTCGCCGCGGTGCAGATCAAGGCTGCCCGCCGCGGCGCCTATGCGCTCCGGCGCATCCCCGGGCTGGATCTGACCTTCGTTGTCGCCAACCTCCAAGACCGGTTGCCGGAAGCCGATGCGTCCGTTGACATCACGCTGTGCCTCTACAGCGTGCTGAGCCATCTGGCCCTTCCCACCCTGCCCGCGGCGATCGCCGAGCTCAGTCGCGTCACACGCGGCCACTTCGTGACCACAGTCCGATCGATCGGCAGCACACCGACGATCTTCGTCGATTCCATCGAGGCGGCGCGCCGCTTCGAGCTCGACCACGAATCAGACCGGTGCGAGATCGAATTCCACGACGGGCGACGGCTGGCCTTGCGCTTCCATCTGTTCACGCCACAAGAACTGCAGCGCACTGTCGGGTCCCAGTTCGAGATCGAGGACCTGCGCGGCCTGGATATCTTCCATGGCCGGTTCGGTCTGGATGAGCGCTGGAACCCCGTCGAAGCCGCCTTCGATCCGCGCTTCACGGCGCTCGTCTCACAGTTGGAGGAGCGGTTCGCCCACCACCCCAGCTTCATGGAGCGCGCAACGCACCTGATGCTGGTGGGACGTCGCCGCTTGCCGAGCTAGCGCCCATTGCCTCCGACCGCGGACGGACCGATGACGATTGAGCGGAGGCACGGAAGACCATGGGGGCAACGCCCCCTGGCCTTCCTTGCCTCCGCTCCAGCGATGCCGGCGTGTCTCCGATCAGAGGAAACGGGATCTAGGCAGAGCGAAGTTCGCTGACAGGAAAAGCCACTTCGAACCACCCACCCAACAGGCGTGTGCGTGGCGGCGAATGCAGTCGCACCATCGCCGCTCCCGTGACCACCCAGTTGGTGCCAAGCAAGGCTGCGACGATTTCGGCTTCACCACGCGCAACCAGTTCGGCCGTGGGTCGACCAGGCACGCACACGACGGCCACAAGTTCCTCTGGTACGGAGGAGAGCCTGACTTTGCCGTTACGCGCGATCATGGCGATCTGGGTGTTGGTCACGTCGCGCAACATGACGCGGGTTCGCCACCGGTCGACCGTATCCGGGCATTGGGTCACCGGACGGCAGGTCCGCAGCCGGACCCTGCCGCGGTTGCCACCACCAACATAGGTGGCCAATCGCCGCAACGCCGTTTTGAGGGCCGGCGTTGATGGACCTTTGACGCAGGTCTCGGCGATGAAGCCCGCGGGCACTGCCCGGATCTCGACTGGGCCGCAGTGGGAGACCAGCCGCTCGGCGTGCGGCATCGCCGCACCGAACAATCGCCACTCAGGGGGTACCCAACGACTGAGCCCGCGGATCAGCGCGTCTGGGAACGCGGCGGCGTATCGCTCTGACTGAACGATCCCACCCGCGGCCACCTCAGCGTGACTCCGCGCTTCGGTTAGCGGTCAGCAGAGCGGTGCGATCTCGAGAGAACCGAGGCCTCATGCGAGTCTGAGATGAACGGACCGGCATAAGACATCCATCCGGGAGTCGGCGATCCGACATAAATGCGGCGTTCGATGCAGCCGCCGTCAGTCAGTCCACCACCGGTCGATGCACCGACCGCCGGACGTTCCGTACCATCGCTCGTCTGCACGGAGTCCGGCCGCGGCACGATGACGCCATCCGGCGCAATCATGCCGCGACCTGCCGGCAGACTATTCGAGTGGCAGCCCGGTTGCGACCTGGGTCAGCACGAAACCATTCGTGCGCGCCCGCGCCGATGCCTGCAGCAGAATGAGAATGGCGACACAGGCCGCGACAGCGCCTTGGAACAGCGGCTGCAGATACCACGGCGTGTTCGGCACGATCAGCCCACCGTAAAGCAGATACACCGCGATCACGATCGACAGCACAGCCATCACCACCACCAGGGGCCCCTGGCGAAACGCATCCGCCCACGCAACGCCGCGGAAGCGCTGATTGAAGCTGACATTCAGCGCGCCCAGCGCCACGAACACCAGCATCAGCAGCACCGTGAACGAGCGGATGACGATACCGATCGCCCAGCCGCCAAAGGACGACTGCACCAGGAACAACGTCGCCATGCCGGCCGACAGCAGCAGCGCATGGTCCGGCGTCTTCCAGCGGGAGGTGTGCAGGAACGTGCTCGGCATCACGTGGTCCTGGGCGAAGCCGAAGACGAGTCGCGAGCACACCATCATCTGCGGGATAGCCGTCTTGCCGACGATGATCGCGACAGCGAAGTTGAGGACGATGCCAACAATCTTCGGCGCCACCACGCTGATCAACCCGGGAGCCGTGGCCAGTCCTGCCGCTTTGCCGTTGATCAGCCCCAGCGTCGCCCACCACGGCACGGCATGGAACAGCGCCGCCGCGACGAGCGTATAGAGCACGATGGCGGCGCCCCACCCCAGAAGCAGACCCTGTGGGACGGTCTTCGAGGCGTTGCGGGCTTCGCCACCCAACGCCGGCGCCCCGGTCAAACCGCCATAGGCCGCGATGAACAGGAACGTCACGGCCGCGAAATCAGCCAGGCTGGACGGTATCGAATTGGCAGGTGGCTGCAGGGGAATATGGGCCTGAGCGGACGCCAGCTGCACGAATGTGTCCGGTGCCGTGCCGAATCCATATCCCGCGATCGTCACCGCCGCCAGGAAGATCAGCACGGACAGGGTCACGACCAGACGACCATAGATGTGCACGCCGATCAGATGCGCGAGGAAGAAGCTCCACAGCATCACCACGCCCAGGATCAGGTGGCCGATCGGCGTCATCAGCACTGCCCCGCCTGGCACACCTGCGCTGATGAAGGCCTGACCAAGGAAGGTGCCGAATACGAAGGCGATGAAGCCCATCGCCGCGGTCAGTCCGACCCAATCCAGGAAGCACAGTACGAAGCTGATCGGCAGACTGAGCGAACGGCTCATCCACACATAGACCGATCCCGCGCGCGGCATCACCCGTGAGAAACGGATGTATAGAAACACCTTCGGAATAAGCGCCAAACCCGCGACCAGAATCGCCCACGGCACCAGATCCTTGACGCCGGGATACACGCTGAGGCTGTTGGTGGTAACGTAGTTGATGGTGGCGCCATACTCATGTGTCAGCGCCGATGCGCCGATTGCCAGCACGCCCAGCGATTTCGCCAGACGATACTGATCGCCGCCCGGACCGGCGGCATGGCTGGTATTCAACGATCTGTGCCCCTTTGTTGCGCACCGCGCGGGTGCGGAGTACCAACGACGCTAATGGCGTCGCTCACCCTTGGCAATCGACGTCCATATTGATCGACGTTTTGCAATGCAGCATGCGCGCGCCTTCGATGAGTGCGGCGTGGGTGATGCGCGATGATGAGGACCAGTGATGCCTGACGCCTACTCCGCTATGACCGGCCTGATGTGCTCACGCACGCATGAGACCTACGCGGCCGATCGGTTGTGGAACTTCAGTCCCGCCGGCGCACCGATGCTGGTGACCTACGATCTCGAGCGCGCCGCACGCACGTTGCGGCGTGATGCGATGCACGATCGCCCCACCACGATGTGGCGCTATCACGAAGTTCTGCCGGCCCCTGCGCCCGATGCGGTGGTGAGCCTTGATGAAGGCATGACACCACTGCTGTCCGCGCCCCGACTCGGCGCTCGGCTGGGGATCAGGCATCT
The DNA here is from genome assembly GCA_035486355.1 of Acetobacteraceae bacterium. GTDB lineage: Bacteria > Pseudomonadota > Alphaproteobacteria > Acetobacterales > Acetobacteraceae > Palsa-883. Next base: position 1,130 of record DATHNE010000289.1, on the reverse strand, counting down.
CATGATCAAGGAGGAGGGGATCAACCCCACCGGTAGTTTCAAGGCGCGTGGATTGTCGGTTGCCGTTACGATGGCGCGCGCGCTTGGGGCGAAGGAGCTTGCGATTCCGTCCGCCGGCAACGCCGGCGGCGCGATGGCGGCCTACGCCGCGCGGGCTGGACTGCCGGCGCATGTCTACGTGCCTGCGGATGCGCCGGCGTCGAACCGCGCGGAGTGTTTGTTGTCCGGCGCGCAGGTGACGCTGGTGCGCGGCTTCCTCAACGATTGCGCCGCGCTTGTCGCACAGGGCGCGCGCGAGCACGGATGGTACGAACTGTCGACCTTCAAGGAGCCGTATCGCGTCGAGGGCAAGAAGACGATGGCCTATGAGCTGGTCGAGCAGATGAACGGCGAATTGCCCGATGTCATCCTGTATCCGACCGGGGGCGGAACGGGCCTGGTAGCGATGTGGAAGGCGTTCGCCGAGCTGGAGGCGTTGGGCTGGATCGGCAGCAAGCGCCCGCGGCTGATCAGCGTACAGGCCGAGGGCTGCGCGCCGCTGGTGCGTGCGCTGGAGGCCGGTGCGACGGAAAGCGAGCTGTGGCGCAACCCAACAACGCGCGTGCCGGGGCTGCGCGCGCCGCGGGTGATCGCTGACTTCCTTTGCTTGCAGGCAATACGTGAGAGTGATGGCACGGCCATCGCGGTGCCGGATGAGGCGATGTTCGTCGCGCAGCATGAGGCTGCCGCGGCCGAGGGTATTGCGCTGTGCCCGGAGGGCGCCGCGTGTCTTGTTGCGTTACGGGAACTTATTGGTCGCGGCACGGTGGGGCGCGACGAACGCATCGTCGTATTCAACACCGCGTCCGGACTGAAATATGTGGAGATGCTGCCGGCGGATGCGCCGGTGGTCGACGCGCCGCGCTGAGTGCCCGTCCGGGGAGTTCTTGAGTCGATTAGGTCTGGTGGGTTGAAGCGACGCGATTGGCTGTAATTCGCTGCGTGGCACCGATTCGTGAGGTGCCTGATGTGGACGACCGAGAACCGCCATCGCTATGACCGCGACCGACTTCGTTATCCGAGCGATTTGTCCGACGCGGAGTGGGCGGAGATCCGCCTGCTGATCCCACCGGCCAAGCGCGGCGGCGGCA
>DATHNE010000288.1:0-10121 GCA_035486355.1 Acetobacteraceae bacterium | reverse complement strand
TGCCCAAACGCATGCGCCACGACCAGCAGGAACTGCCGGGTCTCTCCCTCACCGCCTGAACCCGGTCAAAAATGTAGTGGCGACTTTTTCGCTAAGCCCTTGTCTCGTCCGGAGCATACCCTCGATTCTGCGCAAGTTGGGTTAGATCTGTGTCTTCCGCCACGCCTCGTACCGCGCCTTGTTCGCGGCATTCGGCGGATACAACCCCGGCAGCGAGGCCCCCTTCTCCACCTCACCCATGATCCACGTCTCGATGTGCTCCTGCGCGACCGCCTGTTCCACGACCGTGCCAACAAGCGCCTGCGGAATCACCACCGCTCCATCCCGATCCACCACCACCACATCATCCGGGAACACCGCCACGCCCCCGCAGCCGATCGGCTGTTGCCAGGCCACAAACGTCAGCCCCGCGACCGACGGCGGTGCGGCAGCCCCCCGACACCACACCGGCAACCCCGTCCCCAGCACGCCCGCCACGTCCCGCACCACGCCATCCGTCACCAACCCGGCCACGCCGCGCTGCTTGATCCGCGCACACAGAATGTCGCCAAAAATGCCGGCATCCGTCACACCCATCGCATCCGCCACCGCGATGCAGCCTTCCGGCATCGCCTCGATCGCCGCGCGGGTGGAAATCGGCGACGACCAGGAGGCCGGCGTCGCCAGATCCTCGCGCGCCGGCACGAAGCGCAGCGTGAACGCCCGCCCCACCAGCCGCGGTTGGCCGTCGCGCAACGGGATCGTGCCGCGCATCCACACGTTGCGCAGCCCCTTCTTCAACAACACCGTGGTCAAGGTCGCGGTGGAAACGCCCGACAGGGCAGAGATGATCTTGGCGTCGAGCGTCATCGGCGTGTCCCCGTACTTGGTAGACTGCCTGTTTAGCCGATGCGCCGTTGAAGAAAAGGCCGCCGCGTGCGGCCCGCCGATCTGAGGCTAGGACTGCGACTCCGGCGACAGCACAATGCACGCCCCGTGGCCGCGGAGCTTCTCGCACGCCTGCACCGCCGCCTCACGCGACAACCCGGTCAGGCGTGCGCGGTACAGCGTGCCGTGCGTCTCGCGCACCGGCTGCACCATCGGGCGTGCCGCGGTCAGCACCTCATGCGCGTGGACCTTGGCGGTTCCAATTGCGCTATGCGCCTGCGCTTCCTTGCCGAACGCACCGATCTGAATCGCCCAACTACCTGTGCGCGGCCCGCCGGCGCGTTCCGGCAGCGCCTCAGCGTTGGCGACTGGCACCAAGCGGAAGCCACCACGTGGCTGCGGCGGCGGCGGTGAGGCCAGCGCCACTTGCTGCCGCTGCTGCTCGGGCCGCGACGGCGGCGGCTCGGGCAGTTGCGCCACCTGCACCGAACGCACCGGCGCGCCACCACCGCTGTTGCGGTTGGCCAGGTATTGCGTGCCGCGGCCATAGCGCGGGCCAGGCGGAATGTTGATCGGCAGCGTGTTCATCGCGTACTGCTCGGCCGGCGAGCGGCTGCGCGGTGATGTGCCCTCGATCGCCGGGCCGATCATCGCGACATAGCGGCGCGTTTCATCCGGCAGCGGGCGATTGTTGCTGAGGTAATCATCCAGCCGCGCCGGTCCGGCGTTGTAGGCTGCCAGGAACCCGGGCGCGCCGTAGATGTCGTACATCTCGCGGATATACGCAGTGCCGGCCAGAATGTTGTTGTGCGGATCGTACGGATCGTCGCTCAGCGAATACTGCTGGCGCAGCTCGTCGTACGTCTCCGGCATCACCTGCATCAGCCCCATCGCGCCGGCGCCCGAGGTGATCAGTTGCCCATTCAGGTATTCGTGCCCGCCGGACTCCACGTGCATGACGGCCCGGATCCAGGTGTCTGGCACGTCAAAACGGTTGGATGCCTCGGTGATATACGGCCCCCAGGGATCGCCCGGCGGCCCCGGTGGCGCGTAGTTGCCCCGCGCCTGTGCGGCGTAGCGGGCGGCCTCCACCGACGAACTGGTGCGCGATCCACCGCCCGAGCACGCGGCGAGCAGGGCCAGCAAGCCCAGGCAGGCGATCGCGCGCGGTCCGGCAAAAGACGAGGGGCGAGACATCCGAGCGTAAACCTCCGTCGTGGCGCGCCAGCAGCGGCCGGTGGTCACGACGGCCTAGCGACCGTCGCTGAGTCTAACAGGCAGGAATCTCGTGTAACCCGTTAACGTATATCGTTGTTCCAGGCAAGCACATATCGCACCCGCACCTGCATATACAGGCGAAGCGGGGCGTCACGCCGTTTTGTGGTTGGCATCGGTTTCCGACCCAAGGCGTTTGGTGTCCCCTCAGCCGGCCTCAACACTGACCCGGGCGCGCCGCAGAACGGCGGGTATCGACGCAAGTTCGCCGGTGGGACGAACGCAGCACGACGCCGGAGCGACCCGCGATGCCACCCGCGCGCATGCCAACCGTTGTCGGGCCTGACGCATTGGCCGCCGCACCAACGTCACGGGCCGCGCAGGCGGGTCATCCGCGACTTTGTTGATCCCAGCGGTATTATGTAGCACCCGCCACCACAAGATATGAGTGCCAGCCTACGGATTCTCATACTATAGGTGGATGGGCAAGGCGTTCGCACTCGCCGCGCTGCGTCGTAAGCGGGCGCACCTGGCCGGCGAAATGGCGCTTCCCGAAAAGTCGCTCGCCAAGCTGCGCCGGGCGCTGGACACGATCGACGCCACCATCAACCTCTTTGAGCCAGCAACGAACCCGGAGCTGATCGCGCCGGTCCGGCCATGTGTGCGGGGCATCTACTTCCAGTTGGGGAGCGGACGCGCCTTTGCTACCGGCGATGCGGGAAGCCGATGGGCCGATCGCCGTTCGTGCGATTGCCGACTATGCCATTGCGGCCAAGGCATTGGATGCTGACCGCAACGTGCGGGAGAGGGTCGTCGCTCAAACCCATGCATCCCTGACGCGCATGCTGCGGCGCGGTCGCGTCCGAAAGGTCATCGACTGGCCGGAGACGTGGTGGGAATTAGTCGCCAAATGAGGATTCTGCGGGCGCGGAATCTTGCGCTGGCGTCAAATTGATCTAGCTCAGGGGCGCCTCCCCAATCCGTGTTTTGCGGACGCAATGTCCGCTGCCGATCATCCTCCAGGTCACCAAGCGCCTTTGGCCGGCGTCTACCGCCTGCTGAACGTCTTTGGGACGGAGACGATCGAGTCCGCCCACGGCTGGCCAGGGGCAGTCCCTGCCACCGGGCCCACTGGGGTTTAGCGGGCGGCTGGAGATACGGAGGCGTGATGTCCGACTGCGCGCCGCTGCTGGCTGATCCTGAGGACGCAGTTCAGCGGGTCGCGATGGACGTCATGGCCTTGGCCCCCGAGAAACGCCCCGAGGCCCTGGAGATGGCCATGCGGGTATGCATGGCTCTCGCGATGGCCCAGGGCGCGAACGAGGTCGATGCCACTGTATTCGCCCTCGGGATGCAGCGGAGTATCGAGGGTGCCATGCTGGCCATAGCGGTCAGCGGCGGGGATGCCACCCCGCCCGCCGCACTCAACGCGCAGCGCGCTGCCAATAACCGCATCAGTCCACACTCGGACGGCACGCCATCGCCAGTGCCATCACGTTCTGCGTCTGACGACCGTTATCGAACCCGGCGATGATCCTCGTGCCATGAGGCTTCCTGCGCATACCGGACCAGATAGGCACCCGCGATGTGGTGACGGTGGCCGATCTCGGCGCGGCGCAGGCGGCTGAAAAATTCCTCGGCGCCGATGTGTAGACGCCGCGATCCGAATATGCCGCCTGATGGTCGATCCGTTGCATCGCGAAGCGGCTTTGCAGATCGTTCCATGACGGCGCTTCGTCGGCGATGATCTCCGTTCCCTTGGCGACGCGGCTGGTGATGAAGCCCAGCGCGGCACTCTCAGACTTGAACGCGGCCGGGATGGTCGGACCCTCACGCTCGCGGACGACCACCACGACCTGCCGCTTGCCGTTCTGGTTTTTGGCCAGCCGACGGTCCCGGCGGTTCTCCTTGTCGTTCGCGGGCTTGATATATCCACCGAAATATCCACCGTCCGTCGCGACGATTTTGCCAGGACCGCCAACGGTTAAGCCCTTCAATTCGCTGGCCATTGCCTCACGTAGATTGTGGGCCAGCACAAAGGCTGTCTTGTACTGTGTCCCCAAATCTCTCGAAAGCGCGAGCGCGGACTTACCCTTTACCCCAGCGAGGAAAGCCGCGGATGCCGGTCACCAGCCGCGGCATGACGCAGAGGCGCCGACCCGTCATGCATCGCGCCGGCTGGTATAGGTCTAATCCGCGGGCGCAGGCGCCGCGTGGCCGCCGGGTTCCAGCGGCACCATCAGGCTCCGGGTCGGATTGAACAGCTCGATCCCCAGTTCCTCGAACCGCTTCTTCACCCGCCGATTGAACTCACGCTGCACCCCCCAGCGCCCAGTATCGGTGCACACGATCTGCCCCGCGATGGTTGCCGCCGCACCATCCACGCGATCGACACCCCACAATTGCAGATCGCTCAGCATCGCCGGCGCGAAGTCCGGCGTCTTCCGCATCTCGCTCGCGATCGCGCTCAGCGCCGCGCACACGCGGTCGGTATCCTCGTGATACGCGACCATCACGCTCACCGCCGCATTGCCCAGCCCGCGATTGGTGTTGGTCACACTGGTCACCGAACTGAACGGAATGATGTGCACCGACCCATCCCCGGCGCGCAGCCGGATGGTGCGCACGGTCAGGTGCTCCACCGTCCCCGACAGGCCCGACACCGTCACCGTGTCGCCGACCTGCATCGCGTTCTCCAGCAGCAGGAACAGCCCGGTGATCAGGTCCTGCACCAGCTTCTGCGACCCGAAGCCGATCGCCACGCCGATGATGCCGGCGCTGGCCAACAGCGGCGCGGTGTTCACCCCGATCTCGCTCAGCACCATCAGCCCAGTTACGGTCAGCACCGCGATCAGCAGTGTCGCGCGCAGGATCGGTAGCAGCGTGCGCAGCCGCGCCATGCGGGCGATCTGCGCCTGGCGCGTCAGCCGCGCCATGTGCCGCTCGATCGCCACGTTCACCACCTCCCACACCGCGAGCGCCAGCAGCAGGGTGATCGCCAGTGTCGACAGCGATGCGATGATCCGTTCCCCAAGCGGATTGGCGGCCAGCCACTGGAACGCCCCCAGCCCGATCAGCTCCAGGAACAGCAGCGCCGCGCACACGACAACGATCAGGCGGATGATGCTGACCAGGAACGGCAGGTAAAGCGCTAGCCGGACATCGATCCCAGGGTAGCGGTCGGCCAACTTGGGCGCGCGTCCCTTCAGCCGTTCCAATACCCCGAGCCCCGCCGACGTGGCCACGCGCGCCAGCAGCGCGACGACCACGATCGCCACCAGCACGCGCGTCAGGAGCTCGTAGCCGGCCGGCAGTGCCGCCGCCCAGACCAGCCACAGCGACACAAGATAGAACAGTGCGATCCAATGCCAGATCGCGGCGAACCGGTTGCGCAGGCGCGCCAGCAGATCGTTCGCCCCCTCAGGCGCCTGGATCCAGCTTCGCACCACACGGCGTTTTTCCACCACGATGATCGCGATGAAGATGTGCTCGATCAGCACCACCGCTTTCAGCACCGCGAGATGCGCGGCCTGGGACAGGCCGAGCAGCAGCCCGACCTCGGCCGCGGCGTAGCCAACCACGCCCACCACCAGCACCCGGCGGATCCAGGTCATCGCATAGATCGCCGTCTCGTCGGGCACCGGCATCAGGCGCAGCCGCCGATGGCGCGGCGCCAGGACCGAGCGGACCAGACGCAGCACCGCCGTGCACAGCCCGATACTGTCGACCACCGCCAGCAGCACCAGCCGGGCCAGGTCGGTGCCGCCCAGTTCACTGCCGACGACCACGTGCCCGACGACAAGGAACGCCAGGACCGGCACCAGCAACAGGGCGAGACGCCCCAGTACGAGCGGCACCCGGCGCAACAGGCGCCCCAGCTCAATCCGGCGGCGCCGCGGCGGCTCAGTTTCGCCGCCCTCGGCCCGCGCCTCGCCGCTCTCCTCCGGCTCGGTGCGGACCATCGGCGGATGCAGCCGGATCAGGCGTCGTGCCACCACGCGCAGCGGCCGGCGCAGCAGCCACATCGTGGCGTAGAATGCCGCGAAGGACAGTGCCAGCACGACCGCCATGCGCCAGGCCAGATCCTCGATCAGCATGTGCCCGATCGGGTCGGTCGCCATGGTGACCAGCCAGCTCCACAGCAGTGGCAGGCCCTGCGCGGCGCGGAACCCTTCGGTCACCCGGTCCGAGGCGGAGTTCAGGAACGCCGCGGCGCTGACCAGCACCGCCGCACCGAGGCTGTCGGGCGCGAGCGGCAAGCCCAACGGAGAGACCGTCGCCGTGGTGGATGCCGCGATGGGTGCCTTGGTTGGTGGCGCGGTCGGGGTTGCGGGGGCAGCCTCGCCACCCGGCTTCGCGGTCGCCGTCGTGGCCGAGCCCACCGCGGGCTGTGCCTTGATGATCGCGTCGAGCGTCGCGATCATGGCTGCAAGCTTGGCCGGATCCTTGAGCACATCCAACGCCTGCTGCGCTTGCGGCGCCGAGATCTGTGACGCTGGCGCCTGCGCGCGCACCGGAGCCGCCACCACCAGAACCAGCAGGCAGGGCAGCAGCCAGGCCAAACGCCTCATGCGCCGGCCTCGCGCGCGATTCCGGGTCTCGTCATGCCCGCGCCATGCCGGCCAAATCGGGCAGGGCCAAGGCAGCATCCGCGATGCCATCCTGGATGCCCCGCGGACGTTGATATGCAATACTCGTCGCGCCTGACCATGTGAGTGACGTGAAGACCTTCCTCACCATACTGATCATCATCCTGATGATCGCCACGCTGGGGGTGCTGTTCGCCGGCCTGATCGGCCTCGCCCACCCCGGCCACGATCCTGCACGCTCCAACCGGCTGATGCGCTGGCGCGTCATTCTGCAAGGCATGGCGATTCTGCTGTTCATGATCCTGATGAGCCTGTTGCGATCCTGACGCGCATGGCCGCCATTTGCCACCGGGGTTTCGCCCGGCCCGTACCACCCAGTCGGGTGTTTGACACCGCCCAACCCCCTGCATATGGTCCGGCCGCTCTGTTGCAGGTGCGAAGGGACGGGGTCCGTCCCACCGATCAGCGCGCCGAAATTCTGGAAATGGCACGGTTCTCCCCATGAAAGTTCTCGTCCCGGTCAAGCGGGTGGTTGACTACAACGTGAAGGTCCGCGTGAAGGCGGACGGCTCCGGCATCGAGACCGCCGGGGTGAAAATGTCGATGAACCCATTCGACGAAATCGCCGTCGAAGAGGCGGTGCGCCTGAAGGAAAAAGGCGTCGTCACCGAGATCGTCGCCGTCTCGCTCGGCGTCGCGCAATGCGCCGAAACGATCCGCACCGCGCTGGCCATGGGCGCCGATCGCGGCATCCTGGTCGAGACGGATGCCGAGCTGCAGCCGCTGGCAGTGGCGAAGCTGCTGAAGGCGATCGCCGACAAGGAACAGCCCAAGCTGATGATCCTGGGCAAGCAGGCGATCGACGACGACATGAGCGCCACCGGCCAGATGCTGGCCGCGCTGCTTGACTGGCCGCAAGGCACCTTCGCCAGCAAGATCACCATCGCGGGCGACGGCATCACCGTCATCCGCGAGGTCGATGGCGGCCTGGAGACGGTCGCACTGTCGCTGCCGGCGATCGTCACCACCGATCTGCGGTTGAACGAGCCGCGCTATGCCTCGCTGCCCAATATCATGAAGGCGCGCAAGAAGCCGATCGAGACGGTGAAGCCAGCCGATCTGGGTGTGGACCCGACGCCGCGGCTGACCGTGGTGAAAGTCTCCGAGCCGCCGAAGCGCAAGGCCGGCCAGAAGGTCGGATCGGTCGCCGAGCTGGTGGCCAAGCTGCGCACTGAAGCCAAGGTGATCTAGAACATGACCGCTCTCGTTCTGCTGGAATTCGACGCCGCCGGCATCAAGCAGCCCTCGCGTAGCGCAGTCGCCGCGGCGACGAAGCTGGGCGACGTCCATGTGCTGGTCGCCGGCGCCGATGTCGCCGATGCCGCGGCCGCCGCGGCGAAGCTGGCCGGCGTGGCCAAGGTGCTGACCGCCGAGGCGGCCGGCCTGGACCATCTGATGGCAGAACAGACCGCCGCGCTGCTGGTCGCGCTGGCACCGAACTATTCGCACCTGCTTGCCGCGACCACTGCGGTGGGCAAGAACATCATGCCGCGCGTCGCCGCCGTGCTGGATGTGCAGCCGATCAGCGATATCGCCGAGGTGATCGACGCCGACACCTTCGTCCGCCCGATCTATGCCGGCAACGGGTTGGCGACTGTGAAGTCGTCAGACACGAAGAAGGTGATCACCGTGCGTGCCGCCAGTTTCGATCCGGTCGCCGCCGAGGGCGGCAGCGCGCCGATCGAGGCGACGTCGGTGCCCGCGCTGCCTGACCATTCCCGCTTCATCTCTGCTGAGCTGTCCAAGAGCGAGCGCCCCGAACTCACCGCCGCACGTGTGGTGATTTCCGGCGGCCGCGGCATGCAGAATGGCGATAACTTCAAACTTCTTGACCCAATTGCCGATAAGCTCGGGGCTGCCGTGGGCGCCTCGCGCGCCGCGGTCGATGCCGGTTTCGTGCCGAATGACTATCAGGTCGGCCAGACCGGCAAGATCGTCGCGCCGGACCTGTATGTCGCGGTCGGTATCTCGGGTGCCATCCAGCACCTGGCCGGTATGAAGGACAGCAAGGTCATCGTCGCGATTAACAAGGACGAGGAAGCGCCCATCTTTCAGGTCGCCGATTACGGCCTGGTGGCTGATCTGTTCACCGCGCTGCCGGAGCTGGCGGCGGAACTGGAGCGCACCTGAATGTCTGTCGATGCCAGACCGGGACTTGCCGCGGGCGACCTGCTTACCGGACAGCCCATCATCTCCCAGGTTGGCATTATCGGCGCCGGTCAGATGGGCAACGGCATCGCGCATGTCTGCGCGCTGGCCGGCCTGCCGGTCACGCTGGTGGATGTGAAGCAAGAGGCGCTGACCAAAGCGCTCGCGACGATCACGCGGAACATGGACCGTCAGGTCAACCGCAGCATCGTCAGTGCCGAGGACCGCGATGCCGCGCTGGCGCGTATCACCATCAGCACGGACAATACGAGCTTTGCTGCCGCTGATCTGGTGATCGAGGCCGCGACGGAAAAGGAAGAGATCAAGCGCACGATCTTCAAAGCGCTGACGCCGCATCTGAAGCCGTCGTGCCTGCTGGCGTCCAACACGTCATCGATTTCCATCACGCGGCTGGCGGCGAACACCGACCGGCCGGAGAAATTCATCGGCATGCACTTCATGAACCCGGTGCCAGTCATGAAGTTGGTCGAGGTCATTCGCGGCATCGCCACCGATGAGCCGACCTTCCAGGCGGTGCAGGCGCTGGCGCAGAAGCTGGGCAAGCTCACCGCGGTGGCCGAGGATTTTCCGGCCTTCATCGTCAACCGCATTCTGGTGCCGATGATCAACGAGGCGGTCTACGCGCTGTATGAGGGCGTGGGATCGGTGAGTGCGATCGACATCTCACTGAAGTTGGGCGCGAACCATCCGATGGGGCCGCTGGAGCTGGCGGATTTCATCGGGCTTGATACCTGTCTGTCGATCATGCAGGTGCTGTATGATGGGTTGTCGGACAGCAAGTACCGCCCGTGCCCGCTGTTGGTGAAATACGTTGAGGCTGGTTGGCTCGGCCGCAAAGCCGGCCGCGGCTTCTACGATTACAGCCAGAGCCCCCCGCGCCCGACGCGCTGAGCTCTCCTCCTGTCAATGCGAGGCGCGTCGCGACGAAGAGCTATCTCGATCCGGTTGCGCGCGAACGATGGTGCCACGCTGGCGCGAGATTGCTTCGTCGCGACGCGCCTCGCATGACAACCAAGCCGACATCACGCTCATTCCTCCAGCGATGTGAACTCTCGTTATACCGCCGACAGCAGGTATCCACGCCTGCCCCAGTCCCATTGCGCCGGTCGGTCATAGTTTGATCGCACGCGACCTTCCGACCGCACTGCTTGATCCCCCGCCGCCCCAGAGGATCAGCGAATAGCGATGCAGAAACCGAGACGCTGCGGCGCCGCGCCCTAC
>DATHNE010000287.1:0-6425 GCA_035486355.1 Acetobacteraceae bacterium | reverse complement strand
GGTCGGTCCTGCTCGGGAAGGCGTAGTCGTCGAGCGTCCCACCTCGATGTTCCAACCAAGTCTGGATGCTAGAGCGAGCCGCTTCGAGCAACTCGAACTGGACCGGCCGGCCCGTTTTCTGCTGCAAGACCGTCGCTCTTGTCCTCACCCGGCCGCCGCTGACGAGTTCGCTGATCCGGATTTTCGCAACGTCGCAGCCACGCAATTTGCTGTCGATAGCAAGGTCGAAAAGCGCGCGGTCGCGACGACGCCGTTCTCGGTCGAGCCAGAACCGGATGGCCCAAACCTGCTGAGGCTTGAGTGCGGGCTTCGCGCCAACCATGCGTCCGGCGTTCCACGGCCGCCTCTCGCGGGTTGCCGGGTCGAACTCCGAATGTCCCATCTTGTCCTCCTCCTGGCCGGATTGGCCATGTGGAGGGCCCGCTGCTTGCCTTCCGGGGAGGCACGGGGTGTCGAACGCGGCTTGCCACGGGGACGGGTGGCTTTACGACGGTCCGGTTTCGGATCAGGCACCGGGATATCGGTCATTCAGCTCAAAGCCGATTCAGGTGTAAGCTGGCGGCGAGGTAGACGTCCATGTCAAATTTTTACGTCCGGGGCGTACTGGCCAACCTGATTACGCTCGCAATTTTGCTCGCGTGCATGTTCATTCCTGCAGGCACGCTCAACTATTGGCAGGCATGGGTTTTTGCGGCCGTGTTTGAGGTATCCGCGCAGGCGTTGGGCATCTATTTCCTCATGCATGACCGAAAGCTCGTCGAGCGCCGCATGAACATCGGACCCATGGCGGAACAGCGACCGGGTCAGAAACTCATCTCCGCGCTTTTCATGCTTGGGTTTGTAGGGTTCGTGGTGCTTCCCGCGTTTGACCATCGCTTCGGTTGGTCGCCGGTTGCGCCTGTCGTGTCAGTTATCGCAAACGGAATGATCGTACTATCATTCCGGTTGTTCTTCCTGGTAATGAAATCGAATAGCTATGCCGCTTCCACCATTCAGGTAGAGGAGGGACAGCCCGTCGTATCGACGGGTCCATACGCCTACGTCCGGCACCCAATGTATTCGGGCGCATTGCTCTTGGTCGCAGCGATGCCGCTCGCACTCGGTTCGTGGTGGAGCGTCCTCCTCGTCGTACCGTTCTTCCCGGTACTCGTTTGGCGCCTTCTCGATGAGGAAGTTTTTCTTCGCATAAATTTGCCTGGATATGACGAGTATATGCAGAGGGTGCGATATCGTCTTGTTCCTCGGGTGTGGTAGGGCGCTCGCGTCGGGGGAGCTTACATTCGGCGCGTTGCTCTATCGACTGGGGCGACCGTTGGTTGTTGTTCCTGAACCACCCGATGTCCGCGTAGGGCACTCAACAGCCACGACGAGCACCTCCGGATGTCCGCTATCTGGCGCGGCCGCCCAACCCTCGAACGCCTGACCTGGGTCGAATGCAGCGGTTGCCGCCTGGATGGTCCGGTCGCCGCATATGCGATAGCGATCTACTTCATGCATTACAACTTCGTTCGCATCCACCAGACCCTTCGTTGCATCCCCCGCCATGGCCGCTGGCGTCACTACCAAGCTGTGGGAACTGACGGATTTGGTCGGGATCCCGGAAGAATGGGAAGCGCGGCAGGTAACTGCCGCTTGAAATTGACGACAGCTTAGCTTCCCGGCGCCAGCAAGCCGCCCACGACCTCCAAAAGGTCCGCGAGATCAACAGGCATCGGCAGGAACGGCCCCAACCCCTCCGCGTATCGCGCGTACTCAGGGAGGGCCGTAAACACCACCTTCAATCCGCTGCGTTTCACCCTCGTCATCCGTGCCAACGCAACCCCAGCTGGCTTACCGGGGGCAAACTGCATGCGCGTCACCAGAACCTCGACAGACTTAGGGCTCAGGAGTGCATCCAGCGCGAGCGTGGAATCCGTGAATGTGGCGACGTCGTGGCCGGCATTCCGCAGCGCGATCGTCGCTGCTGTGGCGAACGCCTCGTCATCGTGGACTAGTACAATCCGTGCGGGCACGCAGGTGATCCCCCAGGCGTCGTCGTGTCGCTCTTGTTACCGCCGCGTATCTACAGGCGGGGATTCACGGAGTCGAGCCGGACTAATTTCCTTCTAACGCAATCTCATTTCTGAAACCTACCCACCACCCGCAAGAACCGTCATGCAGCGGCGGTGTTCATGGGAAAGTGTCAAGAATGCCGACGGACGGGGCGCGGACAGCCAGCGCCGTCAATTCCACAAGACATTCTCCGGCCGCGCTGGGACCTCCCCGCGCTCTACCCGCAGCACCACCTCGGTCAGCTTGGCATGCGTCGGCGCCGCCACGCCGGCCTCCACGCCCTTCTCGGCGATGAACCCATTCATGAATTCGATCTCGGTGCGCCGGCCCTTCGCCATGTCCTGCGCCATCGACGGCCGCTGATATTCGCTGCGCCACGCACCCGACGTGCTGTCGATCATCTGCTTCTCGATGATCGCCATCGCCGCCGCATCGCCCTCGTGCGCCCGCGCCAGGGTCTCCGGTTCCAGCGCCCCGATCTTGTCCAGCTTGTAGCCGAGCTTCTGCCCGACCCGCACCGACTCGCCGCCCAGCGCGATGCACACCCGCCGCACCGCGTCGTGGCCGTCGCGTGCGTTGCCGCCCATGCCAGTCGCCGCCGACACGCCATTGCGCATGCCGTTTACACACAGCTTGGTCCAGCGCTCACCCCACAGATTGTCGGTCGCTACGGATGTATCCACGCCGTTCATGATCTCGGCGATCTCTTCCGCGCGCTTGGTGATCCGCCCATGCGGCTCGCCGATATAGAAGGAGGTCACCTCCGGCCGCTTCGCATAGCCACGCCTGATATGCCCCGGCTCATACAGATCGACGCCCACACCGCCGGTGACGATACACCCCAGGATGCGGCCCCATCCCACGACACTCGCCACTCGCTCTTCATTGATGCAGTTCTGCATCGAAACCACACATCCGCCCGGCGCGAGATATGGTCGAACGAGCTGGCTCGCCCACACCGTGTCGTACGACTTGACCGAGATGAACGCGATGTCGATCAGCTGCTGTTTCGCGAGCGTCTGCACTTCGGTCAGATGTATCGCATTGACCTTCACCGTGCGCCGCTCGGCGTCGGTCATGCCGTACAGCTCCATCCCATGCGTGCGTACTGCTTCCACATGTGCCGGCCACGGATCGATCAGCGTGACGTCCTGGCCGGCCGCCGCCAGACTCGCCCCCACATAGCCGCCGACAGCCCCCGCACCCACAACCGCAATCCGCTTGCCCATCGTTTCCTCACCGTTCGAATGGCATTGCGAGGAGCGCAGCGACAAAGCAAATTCGATCCCATGACGCACGGGATTGCTTCGTCGTCGCGCTCCTCGCAATGACAGTATAAGTCTACTCCGCCGCGATCGGCAGCTCCGCCGCTACCGCGCGTATCCACACCGCGGTATCATGAAACACCGCGCCGCCCAGCGGCGGCCCAGGATCATCGCTGGTCAGCGCATTGATCCCGATCCCTTCCTCAAAACATTCGCTCGGCCACACGCTTTCCGCCACCAGCACACCCGGCTGCATCCCGTCGGTGATCTTCGCGTGCAGCACCACGCTCCCGCGCGCATTGCCCAGCCGCACCCGCGCGCCATCGATAATCCCCAACCGCGCCGCATCCGCGGCATGAACCTGCACCGTCGGCCGCCCCTCGCGCTTGCGCGAACTCGGCATCTCGGTGAACGACGTATTGAGGAAACTCCGCGCCGGCGAGGTCATCAGCCGAAACGGATGATCCGCGCTCGCCGCATCGATCGTCGCCATATGATCGGGCAGGGTCGGCATCATCGCGTGCAGTGGCCCCAGTGCCTTCCAATCGGGCGCGAAATGGAACTTCTTGTCCGGCGTCAGGAACCCGTCGCGGAAATGCGCGTCCACGCCCTCGAACGCATCGATCCAGCGCTTCTCCATCAGCGTCTGCGCGTCCGGCCAGCCCGACGCTTGCAGCGTCGCATCGACGATCTCCATCGCCGTCATCTCGAACCCGCGATGTTGGGCCCCGAGCCGTGCCGCCAGCCCTTGCAGCACCTCATGGTTCGACCGGCATTCCCCCGGCGGCTCGATCAGCTTCGGCCCGATCTGGATGTGGCTATGCCCACCGGCCTGGTACAGATCGTCATGCTCCATGAACATCGTTGCCGGCAGCACGACATCCGACCACCGCGCCGTCTCGGTCAGGAACTGCTCATGCGTGCAGACGAACAGATCGTCGCGCGAGAACCCGCGCCGCACCCGATTGCTGTCCGGGCACACCGTGAGCGGGTTCTGGTTCTGGATGAACAGCGCATGCACCTGCGGCCCATCCCCCAGCTCGCTGCGGTCGCCAGTCAATACGCTGCCGATCCGGCTCATATCCAGCTCGCGGATCGAGGTATCGCGCGCGTCCAGCCCCTCGATCAGTGTCTTGTCCCAATGATAGATCTGCGCATTCGACCACAGCGCGCCGCCACCCTCGTGTTGCCACGCGCCCGTCACCGCCGGCAGGCAGCTCACCGCATGCATTGATGCGGCGCCGTTGCGCGAGCGGGCGAAGCCATAACCCAGCCGGATGAAGCTTCGCTGCGTCGTGCCATACAGCTTGGCGAAAGCCTCAATCACCTCCACCGGCAACCCGGTGATCGCCGCTGCCCACTCTGGCCCGCGTGAGGCCAGAT
The DNA here is from genome assembly GCA_035486355.1 of Acetobacteraceae bacterium. Taxonomy (GTDB): domain Bacteria; phylum Pseudomonadota; class Alphaproteobacteria; order Acetobacterales; family Acetobacteraceae; genus Palsa-883. The sequence continues at coordinate 1,725 of DATHNE010000287.1, read as the reverse complement.
GCGCCTCCAGCGCCTCCGGGCAATCCGTATACCGCGCCATGTACGTCCGATCCGCATACCCATCGCGGAACGCCACATGCATCATCGCGCAGGCCAGCGCGCCATCTGTCCCGGGCAACGGCGCGATATGTACATCCGCTACTGCCGCGGTCGGAGACCGATATGGATCTACAACGACAAACCTCGCCCGACGTTCCTTCCGCGCCCGCGCGACGTGGTGCATCACGTTGACCTGCGTCGAGACCGGATTGCCACCCCACATCACGACCAGGTCAGACAATGCCATCTCGCGCGGATCGACGCCGCGCCGCGCGCCCACGCCCGCGTTCCACCCGGTTTCCGCCAGCGATGTGCAGATCGTCAGCTTCTGCCGCGAATAGCGCATGACATGGCGCAGCCGGTTGATGCCGTCGCGCTGCACCAGGCCCATCGTGCCAGCGTAGTAGAACGGCCAGACTGCCGTGCTGCCGTGCTTTGCCGCGACGTCTTGCATGGCGCCTGTGGTGCGATCCAGCGCCTCGTCCCAACTGATCTGCTTGAACTGGCCGGACCCGCGCGGGCCGGTGCGCAGCAGGGGATGGGTCAGCCGGTCTGGATGATGGATTCGCTCGGCATAGCGCGACACCTTGTTGCAAATGACACCGGCCGTGTAGCTGTGGTCCGCCGCGCCATGCACTGCGCCGATCCGCGCATTGCCCAGCACCTCGACCTCCAGCGAGCAGGTCGAGGGACAGTCATGCGGGCAGACCGAGGCGCGGATCGTCCGGCCCGCGTGCGCGGAATCGTCTGGCATCAAGGACTCCTTCCGATCTGCCAGCGTAGCGCAAGCCGAAGACCTGTGAAGCCCCGCGCGGTGCAGCGAACGGACTTGATCACCCCCCGGCCTTCGCCGCTATGGCGGGGCAAGGCCGACATCGCTTCCGGCCGGTCTCAAATTCCGCGACAGTCTTGGCGGGATCGAGGTGCTCCGATGGCTGAAATGCAACCTGGGTCTGTCTTCGACACACCGCCTGACGAAGCCGCTGAAGTGGCGGCCGACGCCGCGGCGCGTGCCGATATTGCGGCGGGTCGGGCTGTGAGGCACGAGCACGTCGCCAGGTGGCTCAAATCCTTGGGGAAGGCTGATGAGCTTCCCTGTCCGCTGCCGCCGGGGTCGTGAACGAGGTCATCTGGTCATTCACCGCGCTTGCCCAGCTCCGCGCGATCCGGAGCCTACATCGCGCAGTTCAATCCGCAGGCGGCTGAAAATATGGCGCGGCACCTGCTGGCGGCAGGCAACAGCCTGCGGAACTTTCCATATCGTGGACGGCCGGTACCTGGCACACCGATGCGCGAGCTCACCGTCATCAATCCGTACATTGTCCGATACGAGGTGAGCCGTAACGAAGCGCATCCTGCGCATCCGACACGCGTCACGCCGGCCCACGGGGCCCTGAGCGGTCCGATTGTCCGGTGCTCCCCGTGTCGAGACCCAGGAACCGCAGTTCGCCCGCACCGGTAGCGCGTAGATCTGTTCTTTGAACGAACCGGTCCATGCATCACTCTCAATCACTGGTGGCCGCAACAGGGAGGCCAGCCCTCGTGTTAGCGGAACCGACGTCAATGACGGAAGCAGATCCGGGCGGACGGAGGCAGGTTTTCCGTGCATTCCCATTGCGGCCCAAGGCCTGTGGGCGGCACCCACCGGAGTGACCTCGGCTGCCTCGATAGCATCCGCGCGGCCGC
>DATHNE010000286.1:0-12075 GCA_035486355.1 Acetobacteraceae bacterium | reverse complement strand
GATCAACAAGGCGCTGGAGAAGGCGCAGAAGAAGGTCGAGGCGCGCAACTTCGACACACGCAAGAACGTGCTGAAATACGACGATGTGATGAACGCCCAGCGCAAGGAGGTTTACGCCCAGCGCAAAGAGTTCATGCAGGCGCCGGATGTGGCGGAAACAGTGGCGGAAATGCGCGCCGAGATCGTCCATCTGATGGTCTCGCGCCGCGTGCCGGAAAAGGCCTTCGCCGAGCAATGGGAACTGACCGAACTCGCGGACGACCTGCGGCGGCTGCTCAACGTCGACATGCCGGTTGTCGATTGGGGCCGCGAGGAAGGGATCGACGAGACGCATCTGCGCGAACGGATCGTGCGCGCGGCGGATGAGCTGATGGCGGCCAAGGCGGCGCGGATGACGCCGGAGCTGATGCGATTCATCGAGAAGTCGCTGCTGATCCAGGTGCTCGATGCGGTCTGGAAGGAACATCTCTACGCCCTGGACCATCTGCGCCAGGGCATCGGCTTGCGCGCCTACGGCCAGCGCGATCCGCTCAATGAATACAAGAGCGAGGCATTCGCTCTGTTCAATGCGATGCTGGATGAATTGAAGGACCGCGTGACCATGATGCTGGCGCGCGTCGAGCTGGCGCCTGAAGGGCCGGGCGATCTGGTTCCGCCACCGCGGCCGGTGCAGATGTTCGAATCGCACCCGGAACCAGAACTGGCCCTTGCCGGTGCTGCCGAACCCAGGTCGGACATGGCGTTGGAGATGCGCGCGACCGCACCGCCGATTCCGGTGGCCGCACGACCGATGCGGACAGAAGCGGTGGATCCAGATGATCCGTCGACCTGGCGCAACGCCTCACGCAATGGACCTTGCCCCTGCGGGTCGGGGAAGAAGTACAAGCACTGTCACGGCAAGCTGGCTTAGCCGGCGCGGTGCTATGATCGAGGCGATCGATTTTTCCGGGCGCGTCGCGTTGGTGACTGGCGCGTCACGCGGCATCGGACAAGCGATCGCGCTGGCTCTGGCAGAAGCCGGAGCCGATGTTGCGGTGAACTATCACACCCGCCAATCCGAGGCCGAGGACGTTGTGCGGCAGGTCCGGGCCTTGGGGCGGCGCGCCAATGCGATCGCGGCCGATGTGTCGAATGCCGATGCCGTAGCAGCGCTGATGCAAACCGTGCGGGCCGAACTGGGTTCCATCGACCTGTTGGTCAACAACGCCGGGATCGGTCCGGCGCATGGCCTCATTGACCTGACGGAAGCCGTGTTCGACCGCACCATCGCGGTGAACCTGAAATCCGCCTTCCTTTGCACGCAGGCTGCCGTGCCCGGCATGCGCGAACGCCGCTTCGGCCGCATCATCAATATCAGCTCGGGTGCCGCGCGCGGCGCCGGCGGCATCGGTGTGCACTACAACGCCTCGAAGGCCGGCATGGAGGGTCTGACGCGTGGCTACGCTGCCCGGCTCGCGGCGGATGGCATCACCGTCAACGCCGTCGCTCCGTCCTTGATCGAAACGGACATGGTTGCGCCGCTTCGTGCGGGGGCATCACGCATTCCCGTTGGACGGCTGGGATTGCCGGAAGAGGTTGCGCAAGTGGTCCTTCTGGTGATGGCCAATGCCTACATGACCGGACAGACCATCCAGCTCAATGGCGGGCTGCACTTCATCTGAGCGCATCATCGATCGGAGGATTCATTTCGTGCTCGATCGCATCCTGCTGACCAACGACGACGGCATCGACGCGCCAGGCCTGACGGTACTGGAGGAGATCGCCAGCGACCTGGGCCATGAGGTCTGGGTGGTCGCACCGGAGCATGACCAGAGCGGCGTCTCGCACGCCGTCAGCCTGCACCACCCGTTGCGCGTGGTGCAGTACGGCCCGCGCCGGTTCGGCATCAATGGCACGCCCGGCGACTGTGCGGTGATGGGGATCTGCCACCTGATGCCGAATGCGCCTGAGCTGGTACTGTCTGGCGTCAACCGCGGCGCGAACCTCGGGATGGAGACCGTGTTTTCCGGCACTGTCGGCGGCGCCATGACGGCGATGCTGGTTGGCGTGAAGGCGATTGCGCTCAGCCAGGTGTGGACAGACCGAAACAATGTGCGTTGGGACACCGCGCGCCGCCTCGCGCCTGGCGTGATCCGGCGCCTACTGGAAATCGGCTGGAATGCCGATACCTGCCTGAACGTGAATTTTCCGGATCGTCCGGCGGACGAGGTGGGGCCACTGACTGTCGCGCGACAGGGCGCCGGGCTGTTGCAAGGCATGATGGTGGAGACCCGTACCGATCCGCGCGGGATTGCCTATCACTGGCTGAACTTCCGCCGCGGCGCGCGTCCGCAAGGTCCTGACGCCGACACCGATGTGATCGCCGCCGGGCGGATCGCCGTCACCCCGATCCGCTACGACCGCACCGACGCCGTCGCGTTCGATGTCATGGCGACAGCATTGCCGCGACTCTAGGCGAGGCGGCGGATCTGGCGTGACATCAGATCCGGCGCACCGGCAGCAGCCAGGCGAGCAGCATCGCGCCGCCGGTGAAGCAGGCGATGGTCAGGAAGGCGCCGCGGAACGCATCGGCGATCTCGCGCTGCACGATCAGCTGGCGTGCCTCCGGCAAGGCCGCAAGCACGCGTGGTCCGCGTTCCACCAAATCGGCGAACATGGTTGCGGTGGCCGGGTCCCGCGCCGCCAGCAGCGCAAACAGCACCGCACCGACCAACGCGGTGCCGAATGACGCACCCACCGATCGGGAGAATTGGACCGACGCCGCGGCCGCCCCGAGGAATTTCGGCCCGGCAACTGTCTGCACCGTCATCTGCACCACTGGCATGGCCGGGCCAGTGCAGGCCGAGATGAGGGCCAACAGCCATGGCAACTGCCCCACACGCAGCCAGGGCGCGAAGAGGCCCAACACGACCAAGCCCAGGAACGAGACAATCAGCGTCACTGACGGAAAGATCGCCGTGCGGCCCGTCCGCGCCACCAATCGGCCCGCGAACAACGATCCGATTGCCACGCCAAGTGTGAGCGGGAGCAACAATATGCCGGAATTGGCCGCCCCCAGGCCGCGTACCACCTGCAAATACATCGGCATAAAGCTGACCAAAGACACGGTCTGACCGGCAACGCAGGCGGCCAGTGCGTCGGCGCGCCAGAAGCCGGCCTGACGGAACAGATGCAGGGGCAGCAAGGGCGCCGGCGCCCGCCTTTCCTGCCGTAACAACAGAATCAGGGAGGTGATGGCCAGCGCCAGCAAGGCGATAATCCCCGGCAGCGCGTGCGGGTCAAAATGCTGCGCCCGCTCCATCGCCAGCAGCACCGGCGTGATGAAGCCGGCAAAGAAGACAGTACCCCAGACGTCGAACTGCACCCGCCCACCGGGGCGACCATGCGCGGGAAGGCGCGACACCAGCGCCGCCGCGACAAGCCCCAGCGGCAGGTTGACCAGGAACACCGATTGCCAGCCAAACTGCTGGGTCAGCCAGCCGCCGGCAACCGGCCCGAACGTGGCGGCAGAGGCGTACATTCCGGACAGATAGCCCTGGTAGCGTCCGCGTTGGCGTGGCGGGACCGCTTCGGCGATCAGCGCCTGCGATAGCGTCATCAGCCCGCCGCCCCCCAGCCCCTGCAGCAGCCGCCCGAGCGACAGGAGCAGCACCGACGGCGCCACAGCACACAGCAAGGAGGCGATGATGAACACGCCCAACGCCACGAACATCAGTCGCTTGCGGCCGAGCGCGTCGCCCAGTCGGCCATAGACCGGCGCTGCGATGGTATTGGCGACCAGATAGGACACCACGACCCAGGAGATGCGCTCGACATCACCCAACGTGCCGGCGATCGCCGGCAGCGCTGTCGCGACAATGGTCTGATCCAGTGCCGCCATGAACATCGGCAGCATGATCGATGGGAAAACCGTCAGGAACAGCGATCTGCCAGCGGCCGGATGAGGTGCCTCCGCCTCGGCGGCGGCCACCGCCTCATCCAAGGCCTTCGCGCCCCATGGCGAGGAATTTGTCCTGCCGGCGTGTCCGCAGCGCCACCCGATCCAGCGCGACCAGCGATGTCAACACCTCCGCCACCGTGTCCCCGACAGCACGCACCGTGGCGGCCGCGTCGCGATGCGCGCCGCCCAGGGGCTCCGGCACGATGGTGTCGACCAGCCGCAACCGCTTCAGGTCCTCGGCCGTGAGCCGCAGGGCTTCGGCCGCCGTGGCCGCCTGCGCGGCATCGCGCCACAGGATCGAGGCACATCCCTCGGGTGAGATCACCGAATAGATCGCGTGCTCCAGCATCAGCACGTGATCGCCGGCGGCGAGCGCAATCGCCCCGCCCGATCCGCCTTCGCCGATGATGGCCGCCACCACCGGCACCGGGGCTTCGAGGCAGGCTTCGATCGAGCGCGCAATCGCCTCCGCCTGGCCCCGCGCCTCGGCATCCACGCCGGGAAACGCGCCGGAGGTATCAACGAAGGACAGTATCGGCAGACCGAAACGGCCCGCAAGTTCGATCAGCCGCCGCGCCTTGCGGTAGCCCTCCGGGCGCGCCATACCGAAGTTGTGCTTAACTCGGGTCTCGGTATCGACACCCTTCTCGGTCCCCAGCACCACCACCGCGCGGCCCTGGAACCGACCCATTCCGCCGATCACCGCCGCATCGTCGGCAAAGGCCCGATCCCCCGCCAAGGGCGTGAACTCGGTGATGAGGGACGCGATGTAGGTCAGGGCCCTCGGCCGATCCGGGTGACGGGCGACTTGGGTCTTCTGCCACGGCGTCAGCTTGGCATAGGTCGCGCGAAGCTGGCGGTCCGCCTTGTCCGTCAGGCGCGCAACCTCTTCCGCGATATTGATGCCGTCCGGCTCCGACATGCGCCGGAGCTCCTCGATCTTGCCCTCCAGCTCGGCAATCGGCTTTTCGAAGTCCAGGAAGTGGCGCATGCGGCGCGGGCTTTAGCACATTGGGCGTGGCTGGGAAGGGCAAGCGCCCGCGTCTTGATCAGACCAGCACTTCCGTCTGGCGCTCGATCTGGCCGGCGTCCAGGTCCATGCCCAGACCAGGCTGCGTGGGCGGCCGCAGGACGCCGCCGCCCGGGATCAGCCTATGCGCCAGGAAGTGCTGATTGATCGCGTTCCACTTCACCAAGTACTCCTGCAATGGTGTCAGTAGCGGCGACTGTGCCAGGGAGAAATGCAGGCCCGCGGGGGTGGAATGGCCGTGTGGGATCACTACCAGGTCGTGCACCGAGGCGTAGGCGGCGATCTTCAGCGTCTCGCTCAGCCCGCCGGCCCAGTAGATGTCGGGCTGCAGAATATCCAGCGCCTCGGCATCGATGAACCGCTTGAAGCCCCAGCGTGTGTATTCGTGCTCGGCGCCGGAGAGCGGGATGCTGGTGCTGTCCTTGAGCTTCCGGTAGCTGTCGATCCGGTCGGGCATCATGCACTCTTCCAGCCAGCGCGGCCGATACTCCTCGATGCGCTCGGCAAGCTCCGCCGCATAGAGCAGGTCGAACGACTGCCAGCAATCGAGCATGATGTCGGCGTCGTCGCCGAGCGTTTCGCGCAACGTGCGGACCAGCGCGACATTCGCCCGCATGCCCTCGGGCCCACTCATCGGACCATGCCGGAAGAACCATTTCTGCGCGGTGTACCCGAGCGCCTTGTACTCTGCGGCACGCGCTCGCACGCGTCCGAGATCAAGTACACTGAAGCCCAGCATCGACGCGTAGCATGGCATCAGCTCGCGCGTCGGACCGCCAAGGAGGCGATAGACCGGCTGGCCGAGCCAACGTCCCTTGAGATCCCACAGGGCGCAATCGATGGCGCTGATCGCCAACATCGCGTCACCCTGCCGCCCGTGCACCATGATGCGGTGCATCTGGTCCCACAGCTTCTCGTGCGCGATCGGGTCCTGACCGAGCAGTATCGGGCGCAGGCGCTTGGCCACGAAGATCGCCACCATCTCCGGCACCGGGCCGGCGATGCCAATCACAGCGGCATTGGTTTCAATCCGGATGAAGTGCTGGATCAGGCTGAAGTGGTTGGTGTCGAGCTGGATACCGCCTTCGAAATCATCGCGCTGGCGATACTCCGGATAGATGTCGATCGGGCGGACCAGCCGTTCCTCCCAGAACCGGCCTTCCGTCAGCATGGTGCCGCGCAATTCCAGGACACGAACCGTGGTGATTTTCATGCGCATCCCCTGTTGGACCGTTCTTAGCCGCCAGCCATCATCAGCGGAGCGGAACCGTCGTGCCAAGGGTGCGCGTCGGGGGTTGACCGGCGTCGGTCCCCGATGTTGCGTGGCGCGTGGCAGGGGGAAGGAACGGCAATGATGTGGGAAAAGCGGCAGATCGGCCGGACCGGACCGAACGTCTCCGTGCTGGGTCTGGGTACCGCGACGATGGGTGGCACCCGCGTCAAGGTGACCCAAGCCGAGGGTGAGGCGATGGTGCGCGCCGCGTGGGATGCCGGCGTACGCTACGTCGATACCGCGCCATTCTATGGCGTCGGGGCGGCGGAGCGGCGCGTGGGCGATGCCCTGCGCGACCAGCCCCGCGACGACTGGGTGCTGTCCACCAAGGTCGGCCGGCTGTTGCGGCCGTGTCGACAAATGGAGAGACAATCCGATGGTGGTGCCGACGGCCGGATGGCGCCGCTGCCATTCGATGTGGTCTACGACTACAGCTATGATGGGATCATGCGGTCTGTCGAGGACAGCTACCAACGTCTGGGCTTGGCCAAGCTCGACATCCTGTTCGTACATGATATCGGCGCCTATCAGCACGGAACCGAGCTGCATACCGCGCACATGAAGACGCTGAAGGACAGCGGATACCGTGCGCTGCAGGAGCTGAAGCGGAGCGGTGTGGCCAGTGCGATCGGTATTGGCGTCAACGAGCGCGAGGTATTGATCGAAGCGCTGGGCTTCGCGGATTGGGATGTGTTCCTGTTGGCAGGTCGTTACACGCTGCTGGAACAGGCGCCGCTGGATGATCTGTTGCCGCTTTGCGCGGCCCGCGGCACGTCGATCGTGGTGGGTGGGCCGCTGAACTCCGGCATTCTGGCGGGTCGTGACACTTGGAATTATGCGACGGCACCCCCTGAGGTGGTTTCGCGCGTCGCGAAAATTCGCGCGATTTGCGAGGCATACGCCGTGCCCCTCGCAGCAGCGGCTTTGCAGTTTCCGCTTGCGCACCCACAGGTTGCAGCGATCATTCCGGGCCCACGTTCCGCCGCGGAATTCGTCGCCAACCTGGAATTGATGAACTGGACGATTCCTGGCGCGCTGTGGGCCGACCTGAGAGCGTCTGGCCTGCTGCACCCGGCGGCGCCAACGCCGGGCTGAAGCGGGTTCCCCCAGCGCGATGCACCGGGGGACCCAACGTGTTCAGCCGCGCGCGCGGCGACCCGCTTCCGGCGTGGCGGTCAGTCCCTTGCGGACCGCCGCGGACGAGTCCGAAAGAATCGAGCGTAGATCACGCAAAAATGCCCCGCCCTTGACGGTGCGCTGCACGAGCACGCTGCGACGATCGGCGGGGTCGACCTTCCGACGTGCGAAGTCGAGCTCGCCAAGCCGATCGAGTGCACGGGTAATCGCCGGCTTCGAAACCTTCAGATCGGCCGCCAGCCCACGCACCGTGTGGCCGCCGTCCATCAGATAGCAGGTCAGGAACACCCCGAGCTGGCGCGCCGACAGGTCGGAGCCGTCCCGGCGCACGAGCGTGACGACCGTATGCTTCAGAATACCCACCAATTGGTCGGGCGTCGGAGAATTTGCCATAGTCAACCCTTTCTCTCTGCCCACCGGCCGCCCACGGTTGATCCGCGAATCGAGATAAGAACGGCGGGCTAACACAACCTCCTACATCGTTTCATTCTCAGAATGCAATACAATATCAGCATCACACAGTCTCGATCCCGATCGAGAACCGATCGGTTGGTGTTATATGATGACTTCCGAACCGGTTAAGCGATCAGCGACCATGCATCGCAAATGGCCGCGAACATCGCTCGCATGGTCTGCGCCTCGCCACCCTCTGGCCGACCTGGCCGGTTCTGATCGTTCCACGCATATAGATCCAGATGTATCCAATTCAACCCCGGCTCAACGAAACGTTGCAAAAACAATGCCGCCACAACCGCACCGGCAAATGGTTTCCCGGACACATTGCTGAGATCCGCCATGGGACTGTTGAGCCATGAACCATAACCCGCCCAAAGCGGCAGACGCCACATCGGGTCATGCCGCCGCGCCCCGGCCTCCAGCAGGCGCCCGGCCCACGCATCATCGTTACAGAACAATGCTGGAATATCCGGTCCCAGTGCCACCCGCGCAGCACCGGTCAAGGTCGCGCAATCGATCAGCAGCGCTGGGGCCTCTTCACTCGCCTCATGCAGCAGGTCACACAGCACCAGCCGGCCCTCGGCATCGGTATTACCTACCTCAACGGTCAATCCGCTCCGCGTCCGGATGATATCGAGCGGGCGCATGGCATTGCCGGAAACCGCGTTCTCCACGCAGCCAAGGCGGACCGCGAGCCGGACCGGCAGGTCGAATTCCATGATAAGCCGCGCCAGACCCAGTACCGTGGCCGCGCCACCCATGTCCTTTTTCATACGCAACATGCCGGCACTGGGCTTGAGGTCGTAACCACCAGTATCGAAACAGACCCCCTTGCCACAAAGCGACAGCAGGGGCGCATCGGCCGATGCGCCGCTGCCGGTCCAGTGGAACGCGACAACCTGGGCGGGACGCACCGAACCGCGCCCGACCGCCGCGACCGTCGGATAACTCGTCTCCAGCGCTTCACCGCTATGGCGTGTCACCCGCGCGTCATGGCGTTCGGCCAGCGCCACAACGCACTCGGCGAGCTCCTCTGGGCCGAGCAGGTTGGCCGGTGTGTTGATCAGATCGCGCACCATCCAACTGCACGCTGCCTCCACCGGCCCACGTTGGCGCCCCGACGGCAATACCAGCCGCGCGGCGTCGCGCGCCGGTGCTTTTGTTGCGCCACCATAGTGATAGGCACCAAGGCAGAAGCCCAACGCCGCATCATCCAGATCGGCAGGTGGCAGCTCCAGCCGCCAGGGCAAACCGGTGGGCAGACGCAGCGCGAGATTGCCAAACGCGAAGGGAGAGTGATCGTCACCGAGACCGAGTACGGCGCCCGCGACACCCTCTATACCCGGCAACAGCACCAGCTCCTGCGCGGCGGCGGTGAACTGAGAGCCACGCAGAAAGCCGGCCTGCATTGGGGTAAGACCGGCGAGAAACCCAGCCAGCTCACCTGGGCGGATGGCATGCAGCGGCCGCGACGCCTCAGCGTCGCGCACCAGGCAGTCAAGGTCACGGCCAATCAGCCGCTCGCGTGTCGGACCAAGCATCCCGGCTTCCTCTCATTTGGGTCGTGGGCGCCAAAATGGCGCAACCATCGGACATATGCGAGGGCGACCGGCTTTGCCCCTCGCCGGCCGCGTGCTACGCGACACCAAGGCCACAGACCCAGTCGGAGACATCCCATGCTGGATCCAGTCACGTCGCTTGCGTCGCTGATGGCGGAGAAGGGGCAGCGCCGATACGGGTTGCACGACGTCACGCAGCTGCAGCACGCCCTGCAGGCGGCCTTGTTCGCGGAACAGGCGGGTGGCGATGCCGCGCTGATCACCGCCGCGCTGCTGCACGACATTGGTCACATGGTGCATGGGCTGGGTGAAAATCCAGCCGAGGATGGCGTTGACGACCGGCATGAAGCCTTGGGGCACGCCTTTCTGCGCCAGCATTTCGGGCCAGACGTGACGGAGCCGGTACGGTTGCATGTTGCGGCAAAACGCTATTTGTGCGCTATCGAATCGGACTACGCCGCGCTGCTGTCGCCCGACAGTGTCCGCAGCCTTCGTCTGCAAGGCGGCCCGATGTCGTCAGTCGAGGTCGTGGCATTTCGAACTGAGCCGGGTGCCAATGCGGCCGTTCGTCTGCGCCGGTTCGACGACCAGGCGAAGATCAAGGATCTGCCAACGCCGCCCCTCGAACACTTCCTGCCGTTCATCGCGCAGTGCCTGATCGATCGCCCCAGGGTACTGCTCACGGATTGATGTGGTCCGGCCTGGAAGCTGATCCAGATCCCGGCAACGCGGCGCCGCCCCGATAAGAATTGCCGCGATTGGCGACAAAGGGGGGCGGTGACGAGCCTCAAGGACATCCTTGTTCACGTCGACACGACACCACACGGTGCGGCCCGATTATCGCTTGCCGCGGGTCTCGCGGCGGCGCCTGGCGCGCAGCTCGGTGGCCTGGGTCTTGCTGACACACCATCGTCCGATCCGTTCCGTGCCAACATGATCGTGCCGCTACCGGGCGGCTCGGAGCAGCTCGTTCAGGCCATGCGGGAACAGTCCGTGTCAGCCCTCGCGCCATTCGAGGCGGCGTTCCGCGAGCATCTGCAGCAGGTCGAACGGTCTGGCGCGTGGCGGCTCACCGAAGGCCATCCGGCGGCGCTCATGACAGCGCAGGCCCGCTATGCCGATCTGGCCGTCATGTGCCAACCCAGCCGATATGTGGCACATGACAGTTTCATCGACGCGATGACCGCGTCGGTGTTGATGCGGGCCGGCCGGCCGATATTGATGGCGCCCTGCGCCGGGGACGTCAGCACGATCGGGCAGCGGGTTCTGGTGGCCTGAAACGTCAGTCGCGAAGCAGCGCGCGCCGTCCATGATGCGTTACCGCTGTGGGTATCGGCTGATCTCGCCACCGTGCTGGTGATCGACCCACGGGGCCCCGATGCTGGGGCACGGCGATGTTCCGGCCGCCGATATTGCCGCGCACTGGCACATCACAACGTGCAGATGGCGGCGACACGCCGTGGCCACCGACATCTCCGCGGATGCCGGGCTGCTGTCCTGTGCGGCGATGGGTGCCGATCTGATCGTCGCAGGTGCCTGCGGACAGTCACGCATGCGCGAGATGGTATTCGGCGGCGTGACACGCGCGCTGCTGGCCGAGATGACCGCGCCCGTGCTGCTGTCGCGCGGACGCCCTTACCAAGCGAAACGCGGCAGCGTCGCAATCGGCGACAGCCCCGCGGACACAGCTTCAGCCTCGGCCCGCCGCGTGTCGAATTTGCCATCCGACATGCGCAGTGTCGCACCATGGATGCCATCCAGCACCCAGCAGGCCGCGATATCGACACCAGCCGCGCCGGCAATATCTGTGTGTAGGGCGTCGCCAACCGCCAGCACCCGATCAGGCGGCAGACCCAGCCGCGCAAGAACCGGTTGATAGATCGCCGGATCCGGCTTGCCGAGTGACCGGACGTCGCCACCCAGTTCGCGGTAGCGTTGCGCCAGCGATCCGGCGCAGAGCACGCGCACACCACCGCGGATCACTACCATATCGGGGTTGGCACAAATCATCGGCAAGGCGTGATGCGCGCACGCCTGCAAGACAGGCTCGAACTCTGCCATGTCCGAGGGGTTTCGATGATCATCCGGACCGGTGTTCAACACGAAACTGGCGGCCGATGGCTCTGATACCGGTGTCAGTGGGAGCCCTTCGAACACACCACGATCGCGGCTGGGACCGAGATGAAACACAAATTGGCCAAGTTGCGCCCACCACAGGTCGGATGGTGTTTGCAGAGCCCGCCGTGCCGCCTCGCCGCTGGTCAAGATGTCGGTATAGAAATCATCCGCGATCCCCATGCCGCGCATAAGCTGCTGGGCCGCTTCGTTCGGCCGCGGCACGTTCGAGAGCAGCAGTGTGGGTTTGCCAGCGGCGCGCAGGCGATGCAGGCAATCGACGGCGTGCGGGAACGCCGTCATACCGTCGTGGATGACGCCCCAGAGATCCAGAATGAAGCCGTCATATTGTTCCGCTAGCGGCGCAAAGCCGGAGAGATGCTGCATCAATGACCTCGTGCGAGACGCTCGGCGTCGACACCGATCGCCTGCCGCACATCGCTTAGCCCGGCCTGGCGCAGCGCGGCAACCAGCTCGGTCTTCAATCGCGGGATAAGGGCAGGACCGGCAAACACCAGGGCCGTGTAGAGCTGCACAAGCGCGGCGCCCGCACGGATCTTCTGCA
>DATHNE010000285.1:0-4684 GCA_035486355.1 Acetobacteraceae bacterium | reverse complement strand
AACAACGCGGGCGCGACGAAGCGCGGCGATTTCTTTGCCCTGACCGAGGAGGATTGGCAGGACGGCTACGCGCTGAAGTTCCACGGCTATGTGCGGGCCACGCGCGCGGCGTGGCCGCATCTGAAAGCGGCGAACGGCGCGGTGATCAACATCGTTGGCATTGGCGCGCGGGCGGGCACCGATGAGTTCACCATCGGCGGCTCGGTCAACGCGGCGATCCTGAACTTCACCAAGGCGATGGCCCATCTTGGTGTGCGCGATGGCGTGCGGGTGAACGCGATCAATCCCGGTCATATCGAAACCGATCGCATGGCGCGCAACCTGGCGCGACTGGCCGAGCTGCGGGGCGTGACAAGGGATGCCGCGCGGGCACAATTGCAGGCAGCGTGCGGGATTGCACGGTTCGGCCGTCCGGATGACATCGCGACCGCGGTGGCGTTTCTCGCGTCGGACAAGGCGTCGTTCGTGCAAGGGGCGCTGATCGACATTGATGGCGGTGAAAACCGCGCGCTTTGATTGTCTTCTTGATGTAAAGGGATCGGTATGGCCAGTGATCTCGGGACCTCGGACGCAACCGGCCGGCTGGCGCGTTACGTGCTCGCGACCAGGCTGAAGGACCTGCCGCCCGAGGTGCGGGTAGAGGCGCGGCGTTCATTCCTGAATATTGTCGGCTGCATGCTGGGTGGCGCGCGTCACGAGACGGTCGATGCAGCGGACGCGGCGCTGCGGCCGTTCAGCGGCGCTGGGCCGGCGACATTGGTCGGGCGTGGGCGCACGGCGGATCCCTTGCACGCGGCGCTGATCAATTGCCTGGCGTCCAGTGTGCATTCGTTTGACGATACGCACGCGCTGGCGATCGTGCATCCCAGCGGACCGGTGGCCGCGGCGCTGCTGGCGTTGGCGGAGCTGCGGCCGGTCAATGGTGCTGATTTTCTTACCTCGTTTGCCATCGGCGTCGGCGCGGTGTGCCGGATCAGTATGACATTGTCGGTCGCGCCGGCGCGTAGCACCATTGCCTGGTCGCAGACTGGGATCGTCGGTGGGCTGGGCGCCGCGGTCGCCGCGGGCAAGCTGCTGGGCCTGGACGAGGATGGCATGCGCCGTGCGATTGGCATCGCGGCGTCGCAGGCGGCCGGCATGCGGGTGATGCACGGCACGATGACCACGGCACTGATGCCGGCGCAGGCGGCGCAGACGGGTTTGCAGGCGGCGTTGCTGGCGGCGCAGGGGTTCACGGCGTCACTGGTGGCGTTGGAGGGGCGCTATGGCTACTTCAGCGTGTTCGCCGAGGAGCCGCATTTGCCCCATCTCCTGGGCGACTTCGGGGAGCGTTACGAGCTGTTGCGGAACACGTACAAACCGTATCCGTGCGGGATCGTAATTCATCCGATTCTGGACGCGTGCCTGCAGCTCAAGCGCCATCACACGCTGGATCATCGCGAGATCGATCGCATCGCGATCAAGGCGTCGCCGTCCGCGATGGCGTTGACGGATCGGCGCAATGCGATGGATGAGTTTCAGACGCATGTCAGCCTGTATCATTGGGTGGCGGTGGCGTTCATCCGCGGATCGGCGGGGACGACCGATATGGTGACGGAGGTGGCACGTGATCCGGTGATCGTGGCATTCCAGGATCGGATCACCGCCGTGCGGGACGAGGCGATCGCGCCGGATGCGGCGGAGGTGACGGTGACGCTGCGCGATGGCCGCAAGCTGACCAGCAAGGTCGAGCATTGTATCGGCAGTGAGTCGCAGCCGATGACGGACGAGCAGTTGGAGGAGAAGTTCCTCGATCTGGCGGAGATCAGCATTGGCGCGGAGCGCGGGCGTAAGCTGGTGGCGGCGTGCCGGTCGATTGAGACGGCACCGGATGTAGGCACGATTGTACGGGCTGCGATGTAAGTACCTGTGCACCTCGGCCACCGGGTGGCAGAGGTGCAAGGGGACGGCTGGGCCGCTTTACAACCGGCCCCGGATCAATCTGAATGCGTGTGTAACCGCCGCGGCGCGGATCGCTGTGCGATCACCCGGGAACACGACGTTCTCGCTGTGCACTTCGTGCCCACGCTGGGCCAAGCCGAACCACACCAGTCCGACCGGTTTCTCAACACTCCCACCGCCCGGGCCCGCCAATCCGGTTACCGCGACAGTGATCGTCGCCCGCGATCGCGTCAGCGCGCCCTCAGCCATTGCGCACACCACGGGCTCACTAATCGCCCCATGCGCCGCCAGCATTGTCTGCTGCACCCCCAGCAGCTCCATTTTCGCGTCGTTCGAATAGATCACGAACCCCCGATCGACCACGTCGGACGCCCCGGGCACCGCCGTCAGCGTCGCGGCGATCAAGCCACCGGTGCAGCTCTCAGCTGTCGCCAGCATCCAGCCGCGCGCGCGGCATCCCGCCAGCAGAGCGGCGGCTTCCTCCAGCACGGCGTCGGAAATCACGGCGTGCCGGCCTCGATGCGACCGGACTTGATCGCGTCGACGAACAACCGCCAGTCACTCTCGGTCTGTGCCGCATAGGCCACGCCGAAATCGGCGATCGCTGCGTCGAAGACGCCGCCCGAGCCCATATACCCCGCAATGCGCGCGGCATCGCCCGATCTTGCATGCGCGCGTGCCAGCGTCGCGCCGCACAGCATCGCGTGCTGCGCCAGCGCCGCGTCCGACATCTCTGTCGCGATCATCGCCAGCCGGCCGTCACGGAACTGCCGGACATAACAGCGCTGATCATCACCGGGATCCATGGTCCAGCCCAGGAACAGGTCGGGCGTGGTCTGCATGATCCGCTGGCCCACCACCACGCGCTGGCCCGGGTTGGCGTAGAAGCTTGGCCCGGCATACGGCTCCAGCACCGAGGCACGCGCTTCCTTAATCTGTAGCAGCAGCGTTTGGTCGTCGGGCGTGACAAGCAACGCGATGGCGCAGAACGTGCCCACACTACCGACGCCGACAACCTTGAATGCCACGGCGGCCAGCCGGTAGCGCTCCAGCAGCAGCCGGCGCTCCTCGGGCAGGGTCGCCTTGTAGGAGCTGAAGGCGGTGCGCGCGGCAATCTCGTGCGAATCGTCGCCATTGCGCGTCAGCGGAAACACCAGCGGGGGCCGCTCGCGCAGGCGCCAGGCCCCCTTCACCTTCTCGACCAGCTTGGGATAGCCCTCGCGCCCGGCGTCGGTAATCGCGGCGAGGCGGCGCGTCTCGCGCTCACGCAGGCGTTCATCCGGCAGAGCGGCGACCACGTGAGCGATATCGATGCGCGCCTTCCATGCGGCTATCGGATCGAGCACCAGCAACTCGTTCATGTGCACGCGATAGGCCATCGCCGCGGTGCGCGCGAGGCGGCGTGTGTCCTTTACGGCCCAACGGCGCCCGCGCCCGGCGAGCACGAACGATGTCGCCAGTCGTTTCAGGTCCCACTCGAACGGCGCGGGCAGGGTTTCGTCGAAATCGTTGACATCGAACACCGCCACGCCCTCGGGCGAGGCGAAGCAGCCGAAATTGTTCAGGTGGCAATCGCCGCATGATTGCACCCACAGCCCGCTGGTGGCGGTGGCGGCAAGATCGGCGGCCATGATCGCCGCCGCGCCGCGCAGGAACGCCAGCGGCGAGGCGCGCATGCGGTCATAGCGGATGGGCAATAGTTGGGAAATGCGATGCCGATCGGTCTCAATGATCTGGCGAACCGGGTCCTGCCGCTCGGCGGGCGCGGTCCAGGTCGCGTGCAGGCTGCGCGGCACCAGTTTGCGCAAGGCCTGCCCGGCGCGCCGACGCTCGGCGGTCGGCAACGGTGCGTTTGCCTGCACATGCTCCAACGGCATCTCGTCGGGCCCCCGCGTGTGGCCCAATCACATCGCATGACGCGCGCGCTTGCAACAGGGGATGCGGACAATTTGACGATGGCGAATGATTCGGCGTGCTAATGTCGCCGAGATGTCACGACAGTGTCATTCAACTGAAGAACATTGGCCAGTGCGTGCGCGCGGCCCACAGCACACCGGCCACCAGCGCACCGGCGAGCAGGTCATCGGCCATGATGCCGCTGGCGCCGCCCTGACGATCGGCCCAGCCGATCGGGCCGGGCTTGGCGATATCGAGCAGGCGGAACAGTGTGAAAGCGGCGAGCAGGCCGAGCGCCGTCGGGCGCGCGAGGCCGAGCAGTGCCAGCCATTGGCCGGCAACCTCGTCGATCACCACCCAGCCGGGATCGCCGTCGACCTTGGCAGCGCGGATCGCCCACAGCCCACCGAGGCTGGCGGCCGCGGTTGCAAGCGCGAGTGTGCCGGATGGAGCGCGCATTAGCGGGATGCCCAGCAGCACCGCAAGCAGTGACGCCACGGTGCCGGGCGCGCGGGGTGCGTGGCCGCTGCCCAATCCGCTGGCGATGATGCGGGCAAGGGTCATGCGACGGTTGCGAGGAAGCTGGCGAGCGCCTGTTGCACCGGCGGTTCGTTCAGCGTCGGCACGTGGCCGATGCCGGGCAGGGTGACGACGGTCATGTCCGGCCGCGCCGCGCGCATACGATCAACCGTGGGCGCGGTCAGGATCTCGCTGACTTCGCCCCACACCAGTAGCAGGGGCACATATGCCAGCGCGCCGAACAGTGGCCAGAGCGGTGGGGTAGGATCGTGCAACAACGTCGCGATTGCCCGGTCCCAGCGCGGGTGGAGGCTGCCGTCCGGGCCTT
>DATHNE010000284.1:0-12664 GCA_035486355.1 Acetobacteraceae bacterium | reverse complement strand
GGAATTCTCCGCCAACAACCGCAACACAAGCTCTTGCCACTCGAGCGGCAGACCATCGAGGTTGGTTGGGATTGTCACCCCAACGTTGAATCGAGTCGCACCGCGTCGGGGCAAGCAAAATCTTACCCCACGCCCGCTCTGTTGCCCCTAATACGCGCTTGTAACGTCCCAGGGTCGGGTGCGACCGTGTTGATGAACGCCTTTTCGGTGACATCGCTCGTCATCAACGGGTATCCATAGATATACGCGTCGACGGCGATTTTCTGTGCCTCTTGTGGCGTCAGATCGGCGGCGAGGCTTGGCGAGGTGGTCCACCCCATCGATGCCGCCGCGATGGCGACGCCGATCAACAGAGACGACCGGCGACGTAACAATTGCTTCGACTTGCTCATTTCGTCCCCCCTTGTGCGAGCCGGTGAGACCGCAAGGTTGCACCGTGCCAGTCCGTTGGTCATTCATCCACGAATGCATGGAAACTCGACAGTCCGCTATGCACATTCGGCAGAAGGCGCGTCCTCGACGGGGCTGGTTTGTCGCCCCGATCCAATCCGGCACGTCTGCGTCCATGTTGCCTCGGCGTAGGTGCAGTTGGAGGTGCCGAGCACAGCCAGGAAGATCTCCGCCATCCGCACTTCGCCGGTCAGCGGATCGACAATCAGCACGCATTTGCCGGAGTAGTCGACGAACAGGTTGTGCCCGGCCACATGATGTTGGCGCATCGTGGGTGACAGCCGCCGCTCGAACTCGCGGAACAACTGGCAAAACCGGCTGATATGTTGAGCGACACAGTCGATATGTTGCGTCGGAATTTATGTTGCGCTGATAGCCACAAGCCAGGGACGCCAGCCGCGGAGCTGAGCAATCTGGCTGCCGACGATCGTTCTTGACGCAACATAACAGCGGGCACCCCGTGGCGGACCATCCACCTTCTTTGGGGTTCGCCATGTTCCAGAAGTTTTTCTGCCAAGACACTGCTCGTCATCGGCGGCATCGTGATGCACCGTTTGCCGACGAGCGGGAGCGCTATCTTCGGCATTGCGCGGACCAGGGCGCCACTCGTGCGACACTGCGCGTGAAGAGCAAGCCGGTGCACCCAGGTCATGGGTGCTCACTGTCTTTCCCAAGCGTGCACAAGAGACCTCATCGGTCCGCTGGGCCGCACGCGTTTCCCGCTCGACCCGCGATGCGCCGATCCGACGGGCTGTTGATTACGCATTGACTGTCGTCTGTGTCCCCGCATGTCCGGGGCGCGTAACCTGGCACGCGACACGCGGGGGCATCATCCCCTCAGCCTCCGGTATACGCTACGTGCTTGCGACCACCGCCGAATGGCGGTCCTGATAGCGCGGAGCAGGAGGAGCATGATGAAAGCCTTCAGCTTGATTGGCGAGTGCGCGGAGAAATCGGACCTGGTGCGGCGTCTGGTGGTGGAGCTGACCGGACGCGGCTTGCGGGTCTCGACCATCAAGCGCGTGTCCGACAAGGTCGATCTCGAACGGAATGGCAGCGGCACCTGGAAGCACCGGGCCGCGGGCGCCGAGGAGGTAATGGTCGCCAGCGCCAGCCGGTTTGCCCTGATGCGGGAAATGCCCAAGGGCACGGACGAACCCGACGTCGGCAGCTTGTTGGCCCGGATGGCGCCGGTTGACATCGTCTTGCTGGATGGGTTTCGGCGGAGCGGTTATCCGAAGATGGAAGTCGTCCAGGCCGGCCAGGCTCGGGTGCTGTACGCGTCGAATGATCCCATGGTGCTGGCTGTCACTTCAGACCTGCCGGTCACGGCGCCGGTGCCTCGCCTGCCGCTGTCCGAAATCGGCGCATTGGGCGACTTCGTCATGGCGCACGCCGTGACCGCTTGCGTCGACAGCTTCAGGCAATAAAGCAACCGCGGCGACGTTCCCGCCGGCGGCGTATGGCCGTCGGCGAGGCAATACGGTCAAGTCCGGCCCGGCGCGGCCAGGGAGGTGCGGAAATCATGCCAGCACGGCACGCGCCGTGGACCGCTCCCGCGGCCAATCAACATCGCCATCCGCCAGATGGCGGTAAACATCACGGGCTGGCAACGGCCGCCCACGCAGGACCCCCTGCATCTCCGAACAGTGCTGACCCCGCAGAATCCACATCCGCTGCTCGGTCTCGACCCCTTCGGCGATCACCTCAAGGTTGAGGCTTCGCCCCATCGCCAGAATCGCCTGCACGATCGGCAACGCGTTCGGATCCACCACCAGCGCCTGCACGAGCGATTTGTCGATCTAGATCTTGTCGAACGGAAAACGGCGCAGATAGCTGAGGCTGGAATAACCGGTGCCGAAATCATCCAGCGAAATGCGCACCCCGATCTGCTTCAACGCGCGGAGCGTTTCGAGCGCCTTGTCGGTGTGGCAGATCAGCAGCGGCCCGGTGACCTCCAGTTCCAGCCAGTTGGCGGGCAACCCGGTGCGGTGCAGCACGGCGGCGACCCCGGCAGGAAGGTCAGGATTGCGGAACGTGGCGGCAGACAGGTTCACCGCGACGCGCAGCGGTACCGGCCAGGACGCGGAGGCGACGCAGGCACTTTCCAGCACCCATGCATCCAACTCCGTGATCAGTCCCGCCTCTTCTTCCGCGACCGGGATGAACACGCCGGGCGGGATGATGCCGCGCGTGTCATGTCTTCAACGCAACGGTGCCTCGAACCCGGTGACCGCCTCGGTCTTGCAATCGAACTGCGGCTGGAAGTGCAGGGCCAGCCGATCCGTGCCGATGGCGTCGCAGGTCCCGCTCGATGAGGCGGCACTCCGACAATTGCCGGTCCATCTCCGGTTCGAACAGCCGGATGATGCCGCGGCCATCAGTCTTCGCGCGATACAGCGCGATATCCGCGGCCTTCAGCAACGCGGTCGGCGTGTCGCCGTCGGACGGATACAGCGCGATGCCGATACTGGCGCTGATCGCGACGTCCTGGCCCGCCACCCCAAGTGGCTGGGAAAGCACGTCGATCAGCCGGCGTGCCAGCTCGATAGCGGTGGTCGGCTGCGTCGTCGCGGTCTGCAGGATCAGGAATCCATCACCGCCGACGCGGGCGATGGTGTCAGCGGCGCGCACCGCCTGTCGCAACCGCACCCCAATCTCGGTTAACGCCACACCGCCAACGTCGTGGCGGGAGGTGTCGTTGATCACCTTGAAGCGGTCGAGATCGACCGACAGGATCGCGAGCTGAGCGTCACCACGTTTGGCGTACTCGACCCCCTGTGTCAGCCGGTCGTTGAGCAGCGTCCGATTGGCCAATCCGGTCAGGCTGTCGTGGTAGGCCAGGAAAGCGATGCGCTGCTCAGCGCGTTTGCGCTCGGTGATATCGGCATAGGTCCGCACCGCCTCACCGTCCTGCAATGGGGTCGTGCGCACCTCCAGCACACGACCGTTTGGACGTTCACGATCGTAGATCAATGGCCATTCAAGCGGCAGGGATTTGCGGACGAGTTCCTGGAATGCCTCGGTTGAGCCGGCAAATTCGTCCTTCTTCATCTGGAACGCCAGCACGTCCTCCCACGCCGGGTGGCGCGCCATCATCCCGGCGGCAGGTCGAGCAGTTCAATGGCGCGGCAATTGCCGATCGCACCCTGCGATCGCGGCCAATCATGAGCACACAATCGCGGCCGGACGAACTTGGAGGCCTCCCGCTTCCCCTGTATGCAGCGCGGCAGTCGTCGACGAGACCCCCGATGTGCAACGCCCAAGGCACCCGCGCCAGGCTGCGCGATGCGCTCAAGCGCTACCCGATCGCCTATCGCCTGGCGCGACGGGCCGAGGCCCTGCAACGCCGCGTGTGGGGCACCTACAAGCTTGACCAGTCGCTGACCAACGTGGTCGATGCGTTGCCGCAAAAGGGCGCTCAGCTTCGCCAGGCCATCGCCGACTACAATGCCGCGCACGGCTGGCCTTTCGACCCAATCCGCGTCGTGCACCTGTTCCAGCAGCTCGAGGCCGCCAATGCCCTGCCGCCGGGCGATTACGTCGAGCTTGGCGTGCACAAGGGTTTTGCGCTGAAGGTGATCCACCGGTTCATGGATCCCGGCCGCACGCTGTTTGCCCTCGACACGTTCGAGGGCTTTGACAATCGCGACCTGTCAATCGAGGCAACGCATTACGCCAGTCCCTGGCAGGTCGGCAATTTCACCCCGACCTCGGTCGAGCGCGTCGGGGCCTATGTCGGCGGTGGCGCATGCCCGTCCAATCTGAAGATCGTCAAGGGCTGGTTCCCCGAGAGTTTCCACGGGTTGGAGGACCGGCGCTGGCGCTTCGTGCACATCGACTTCGATCTCTATCAGCCGATCAAGATCGCGCTGCGGACGCTATGGCCCGCGCTGCTGCCGGGTGGCGTCGTCATCGTGCACGACTACGGCAATTACGGCTTTCCCGCCGCCCGCCAAGCGGTCGACGAGTTCTGTGATACTGTTGGGGTGTATCCGATCCAGTTCGGCGACCGATGGGGCTCGGTCGGATTACGCAAGCCCCGAAACGCATAGGCGCCCGGCCGGGCGCGGGCGGTCAGTGGTTCCACCCGCCGCCGCCGCCGTGCCAGCCACCGCCGCCGCCGTGCCAGCCGCCGCCCCAGCAGCACCCACCGCCGATCGCGACGTAGCCGGGAGCATAGCCGTAATAAGCCGGTCCACCGTAATATCCCGCTCCGCCGTAACCGCCGTAATAGCCGTAGCCCGGGTCGGCCGGGTAGGCGACGCAGCCATCCAGTGCGCCCAGCCCTAGCAGGGCGAGCGCGGTCAGCGCGCGGCGGGTCCGTGGGCCGATCTGTATGTGACGCATGGTCTGTCCTCCCGTGTGTGACAGGATGAGGAGACTGTGGGCGCGCCAGACGGCGGTTTCATGGCCGTGGTAGGACGAGAACATGTCAGCGCGCCGCTGATGAGTGGCCGGCGGTCCGGACGGGCCTGTCCGGCCACCGACCTGTCAGGCCACCGACCTGTCAGGCCCTCAACCTGACAGGCCTCTTGCCCGTCAGGCCCGGCCGCCACCGCCGTGACCACCGAACCCTCCCGCGTGGCCGCCGAACCCGCCCATGTGTCCGCCGACATGGCTCACCCCGACATGCCCCGCATCGCCCAGGTGCATGCCACCCGTGTGCCAGCCGGCATGCGAGCCACCCGCATGCCAGCCCGTGTCATGCCAACCGCCGTGATCCCGGTCGTGGCCGAACGCGCCGCCGGCCCAGGCGAAATACCCACCGTTCGGGTAGGTGTCGTAGATGCCCGGATCATTCCACCCGGTGTCGTACGCGGTGTCGTAATCCCCACCATAGGCAGCACAGCCGCCCAGCGACGTCGCCAGTGCGAGCACCGCCAGCACGCGTGGCCATCTGCGTCTCAAGTCATTGCCTTTCATTGTCCCATCTCCTTGTATTGCCCCATTGCGCGATGACGTGGTCAGGCGCTGGGGGCGGTGTCAGGCTGGGCGGCACAACGCAGTGTCGGCGCACATCGCATGACGCGGGGGTTGCCGACCGGCGGACCGCCTCTATGCGGGCACCCGCGGGGGCCCGGCAGAGGGGTGGGTCAGCGTGGAGCGATCGGTGCCGTACCTGTCATGGCAGGGACTGTTCCGGCCAGGGGATTCGCATTTGGAACGTCGTTGACGGGTTGACCGGGTCGGTGCCAACCCAACGCGAACCGACCGCCGCGGCAGTCGCAATCGGCGGCCGAATGAGCCGCCAAGACACCAAACACCAAGAGCCACGACGCTGATGGTTCAAATCCGCCATCACACCCTCCCGATCACCAATTGCCCCGACGCCCTGGCGGTTCACGGTGTAGCGCCGCCATGAGCCACGGATGGCGCGAATACCAGATGCGATTGTCCGGTATCGCCGTGGCAGCCGGTTGCCCCAGCGCAGGGGTGGCGCTATACGCCCCCGCTTGCGCGGCCGGTCGGGATCGGCGGCGCCAGCAGGAGACCACCGATGAAGCCGGGCATTCACCCCGAATACCACGAGATCACCGTCATCATGACCGACGGGACCGAGTACAAAACCCGCTCCTGCTACGGCAAGCCAGGTGACACGCTGCGGCTGGATATCGACCCGAAGTCGCATCCGGCCTGGACTGGCGTGCACCGCATGATCGATACCGGCGGTCAGGTTGCGAAGTTCAACAAGAAGTTCGCTGGTCTCGGCATCAAGAAGTAGGCGGAACACCAAAGGTATTCCGCCACCCCTCGGGGATCGGGCCGCCTGCTACCCCATTCCCTGTGCGGCCGCGGGATCGATCTCGAACATCACCCGCACCTCGCCCGGCTTCCCCCAGGGGTAATCCTTGCCGATATACTTCCGCGACAGCAGGTCGATATGGGCTTTGCCGCCCTCTTCGGTAACCTTCGTCACCGTTCCGCGCACCTGCACGTAGCGATAGGGATTCTCCGGATCCATGATCGCCAGCGCGACCTTCGCGCCCTCGATCATGTTGCGCACCTTTACGCGGCCTTTCGCCACGTTCACCCGCAGCTTCCCGCCCACAGTGTCGAACCATACCGGCGTCACCTGCGGCGACCCGTCCGGCTGCACCGTCGCGATGGTTGCGAACGCCTTCTTCTCGGTCGTCAACAGATCCTGGTACTGCTCGGGGATCGCGGCCATGTGCATCAGACTCCTGCGCTGAGAGGTTTCAGTTAATGTAGGGCTTCGGCCCACGGGGGGAAGCATGCGCATCGAGATCATCTGCACCGGCGACGAAGTGCTGACCGGAAAGATCATAAACAGCAATTTCAGCTATATGTCGCAGAAGCTTGAGGATGTGGGCCTGTCCGTCCACTGGGGCACCACGGTCGGTGACGATCGCGACGCGCTGCTGGAGGCCTTCCGCCTGGCCGGCACGCGCGCCGACGCAGTGATCGTCAACGGCGGCCTCGGCCCAACGGTGGACGACCTGTCGCAGGAGATCGCCGCCCAGGCCGCCGGCGTCGGGCTGGTGCTGGACGAGGCCTGGCTGATACGCATGGAGGAGTTCTTCACCCGTCGCAGTCGCATCATGCCGCCCAACAATCGCAAGCAGGCCATGCTGCCGAAGGGCAGCGAATTCCTCGACAACCCGATCGGCACCGCATGCGGTTTCGCGTTGGACATCGGCCAGGCGCGCTTCTTCTTCACCCCCGGCGTGCCGCGGGAGCTGCGGCGGATGCTGGAGGAACAGATCATTCCGCGGTTGCTGGCCCGCTCCGGCGCGCCGAGCGCGATCTTCCTGAAGCGGTTCCACTCGTACGGCCTGGGCGAGTCGCATGTCGACCAGTTGCTGACCGGCATCGAGGAGATGGTGCCGGACGGGTCCGTGAAGCTGGGCTTCCGCGCGCATTACCCGCAGATCGAGACCAAGCTGACCGTCCGCGGCCGTGACCATGCGGACATCCAGGCTAAGCTGGGCCCGGTCGAGGCCGAGGTGCGCAAGCGGCTGGGCAACTTCATCCTGGCCGAGGGCGACCAGACGCTGGAGGACGTCGTACTGGCCGAACTGACGCGGGCCGAGGCCAGCTTGGCCTTGGTGGAGACCTTTACCGCGGGCGCCATTGCCGCGCGGCTGGCGCATCTGCCGGGCGCGGAGCATATCTTCCGCCGTGGCGTGATTGCCCGCGACCTGGATCGTGTGCCGTCCGCGGTGGGCCTGTCCCAATTGCTGCTGGCCGATGAGATGACGCAGGAGAAGACCGAGGCAGTCGCCCAGGCCGCCCGTGCCGCCGCCGGCGCCACCCATGCCCTGGCCGTGCTGATCGAACTCGACACCGGTGCCGATCGCATCGACCTGGGCGGCACGGTGTGGATCGGCATCGCGCATGCAGGCGGCGTCGCCGTCCGCCGCTCCCGCATCGTCGGTGGGCGCGAGTGGGTGCGCCTGGGTGCGGTCGAACTCGGCCTCGACTGCCTGCGCCGCTTCCTGCAGAACCTGCCGGTGGTGGAACGGATCGACTTCGAGAAGGTGTAGGGCGAAGAGGGCAGGGGTCTTCACTCCCTATCAGGGTAGGGACCTGCACTCCCTGCAGTGCGAGGCCCAAAGGGCCGAAGCAATCTCGATCCAGCGAGGCACGTCACAGCCGCCACGGCACCGCGTTTTGATGAGTCGCGGGGTTGTTCCACCCATCCGTGTGGCCCAGGAGAGGCAATTCGAACCACAGATGAACGCAGAAAAACGCAGATGATCCCAAACCGCTCGACCGGCGTGCTCCGCAAGTCCATCGCTGTCCTGACGACCCTCCTGCTGGCTCTCACCGCCGCACTTCCCCAAGCCCGCGCCGCCGACAAGCTGCACGACGCTGTTGGCGCCGCCGTGCAGCCCGTCATAGCGCGCTACGCCATTCCCGGCATGGCAGTCGCCGTCACACATGACAGCGAGCACGAGGTCTTCACCTACGGTCTCGCCGACCCGGCCACGCGCAGGCCCGTCACCGACCGCACGCTGTTCGAGATCGGCTCGACCTCGAAGACCTTTACCGCCACGCTCGCCGCCTGGGCCGAGGTCACTGGCCAGCTCGCTCTGTCGGCCAAGATCAGCACCTATCTGCCCGCGCTGCAGGGCACGCAATTCGGCGACGTCACGCTGCAAGAGCTCGGCACCCACACACCCGGCGGCCTGCCACTGCAGTTGCCCGATGCTGTCACGACCCAGGACAAGCTGATTGCGTATCTGCAGGTCTGGCAGCCGAAATACACTTCCGGAACAGTCCGTACCTATAACAACATCGGTATCGGCGTGCTGGGCCTGATCACCGCCGTGCGCCTGCACCAGGACTTCACCACGCTGATGCAAACCCGTCTGTTCCCCGCGCTCGGCCTGACCAGCACCTTCATCACCATCCCGGCCACCCGCCGGGCGGACTACGCGCAGGGCCACACCAAAACCGGCACGCCGATCCGCATGCGGTCTGACCTGCTGGCCGCCGAGACCTACGCCATCCGGTCCACCGCCGGTGACATGATCGGCTTCGTAGAAGCCAACATGGGTGAGCTCACACTGCCCGCGGACCTGCAACGCGCGATCGCCGCGACGCACACCGGCTACGTGCAGGCGGGCGGGATGACGCAGGACCTGATCTGGGAACAATACAACATGCCGGTCGCGCTGCAGACGCTGCTGGTCGGCAATTCTGACCACATGATCCTGGATCCGACGCCGGTCTCGCACCTGACCCCGCCGAGCGCGCCGCGCGCGGATGTGTGGATCAACAAGACCGGGTCCACCAACGGCTTCGCGGCCTATGTCGCGTTCGTGCCGGAGAAGCGCGCAGGGGTCGTGATTCTGGCGAACCGGAACTATCCGATCGAGGCGGGGGTGAGGCTGGCGTATGAGGTCATGTCGCTGCTCGCGAGCGTGGATCGACGCCAATAGACGAGCGCGGCAGCTTGGGACGTCAGCGGGTCCGACGGTGCAGCGCCAATATTCCTAATACATAACGATAAACCAAAGATACATTGGGTAACTTAAGCATGCTGCTATCTCTTCCTCATCTTTTCAAATGGGCCTCCAGTTCAGTGCGTTTCTCGGCAGATAGAGTAGCCAAATCATCTGTAGAACTCGTATCTTTGTTGCGCTCCTTGTGATCCCCTTGATGCCCCGAGTCACTAGGCCTGGGCTCAGGTCATCTGCCCTCAGCACAGTAATATTCGCCCCAATTGCCCAGCGGCTCACGGTATCGTTAATGAGACGGGCGTTTCAATTGAACTGCAATGCCTAAAAGCGCGGCCGGGCAATCATGCTTTGAGTTTATGGTGGGATGCCGTTGCGGTGGTAGTCGGATATCCCAATCATAACGACTGCGTGCAATGAAATAGGATTGTACGCCCTTTCCGACGCTTGCATCTGCGCCATTAACTTCGAACAATTCCCATTGCGTGCCATCCTCGCTATCCCACTCTCCATGTCCCAGGCCCTAACCTATACCCTCACCCTCATCGCGCCCCGCGCCGCCGCCCTCTCCCCCGGCATCCTCGCTGCCATCCGGGATGCCGTGGGCGGCGGCACAATCACCATCCTCTCCCCCGGCGAAGCCGCCGACCTCACCCTCCCATCCCCGCCCAACCTCGCGACCGTCCGCGCCGCGCTCGGCACTAGCCCCATCGACGCCATCGCCCAGCCCACCGTCCCTCGCCGCAAGCGCCTGCTGCTCGCCGACATGGACAGCACCATCGTCACCAGTGAGACCCTCGACGAGCTCGCCGACTTTGCCGGCCTCAAGCCCCGCATCGCTGCCATCACCGCCCGCGCCATGAACGGCGAGCTCGACTTCAAGTCCGCCCTGCGCGAGCGCGTCGCCATGCTGCGCGGCCTGCCCGTCACGGCTCTGGAACAAACCTGGCAGCGCGTCCAGCTCACCCCGGGCGCGGCCGAGCTGGTCGCCACCATGCGCGCCAACGGCGCCACCACCGCCCTGGTCTCGGGCGGCTTCACCTTCTTCACCGGCCGCGTCGCCGCGTTGGTCGACTTCCACTTGCACCGCTCCAACCAGTTGCTGGACGACGGCATCGCGCTTACCGGTTCCATCGCCGAACCGATCCTCGACCGCGACAGCAAGCTCGCCACCCTGCATGAACTCGCGGCGCGCGACGGCCTCGACCTCGCCGCCACGCTCGCGGTCGGCGACGGCGCCAACGATCTCGACATGCTACGCGCCGCCGGCCTGGGCGTCGCCTTCCACGCCAAGCCCATCGTCGCCGCCGAGGCCAGCGCCCGCGTCGACCACGCCGACCTGCGCGCCGTGCTGTTCGCCCAGGGCTACCATGCGTCCCAGTTCGTCGGTGGGTCGCGATAGGCCGCTCCCTAGCATGCCGCTCCCTGGCATTGAGGCCGTTTGCTCCGGCAGCTAACCTGCCGGCATATCAAAGGCTCAGGAGCGGCGGCGCAGACATGAACCATGCGATAGTCACGCTCCCGCGCGGTACCCCGCGACGCGCGGCTGTGCTTGCCGTCACGGCCATGCTCCTGCTGCCCACCCTGGCGCCCGCCCAGACCACCGCCCGGCCACCCCCACCCCGCGCGGCGACTACCTCCCTCAATCACGCTGCCATCAAGGGCCTCACCCTGAAGGCGCTCAGTATCTCCACCAGTTTCGTGATCTTCTCGCTGGGTATCGGCAGTGCCGCGGTGGGCGGTGCGGCGGCCGTGGTGAATGGAGTCGGCACATACGTTGTCTATGTTAGCAACGAATATCTCTGGGATCGTTATTATCCCAACACGAACGTCAAGGCCAATAACGTCACGTTCCGTCCTGGCTACAGCCTCGCGCGCAACACGGCCAAGTATCTGACCCTGAAGCCGATGCTCGTCGCCGTGAGCTTCGCTACCGTCTATGGCTTCACCGGCTCACTGGCGGTCACCACGGCCACCACCGCCGCGACCGTCGTGGTGCTGCCATTGACCTACTACGTGAACAATATGCTGTGGGACTGGTATGATTGGCGGTCGACGACCGGCGGGGCATCGGTCCCGCCAGTGGTTGGACCGCCATCCGGCCGCATCAGTGGCGCCAATATGCCCTGAAATGGCAGCTCGTCAGCCCCGCCACTTCCATTCGGGTATCGGGGATCGACACTTGCCCGACGCGTGATGCCGTATTCTACTCGATGGGACGTGAGGGAACGCGAAACCAATGTCCGGCGTCACGACCCGCGTGGTCGTTCGTGATATCGAGCTCGAACTGCTGCGGCGTGGCACAGGCCGCCCGCTGGTGTTGCTGCATGGCTTTGGCACCATCGACCCGAGCGCCCTGTTCCTCGACCATCTGACCCCTCACGTTGAGATCATCGCCCCCTCGCACCCCGGCTTCGGCAGCTCTCCACGCCCTGACGGGTTCGAAACAATCTACGACCTCACCCGGCTCTATCTGGAACTGTTGGAAACCCTGCCGCACGAACGCGTGACATTGGTCGGCTTCTCCTTCGGCGGCTGGATCGCCGCCGAACTGGCCGCGCTCTGCCCCCACAGTATCGACCGCCTGATCCTGGTCGACGCGCTCGGCATCAAGACCACCGACCGCGAAACCCCCGACATTCTCGACGTCTTCAATACCCACCCCGCCGAGGTCCTGCGCCGCCGCTATCACGACCCCGCGCACTTCGCCCCCGACCACGACACGATGACCGACGCCCAGCTCGCGATTGTCGCCCGCAACTGGGACTCGCTCGCGCTCTACGGCTGGCAGCCCTATATGTACAACCCGCGCCTCGCGTATTGGCTGCGCCGCATCCGCATTCCCACCCTCGTGCTATGGGGCGAAAGCGACGGTATCATCACCCCTGCCTACGGCCGCGCCTACGCCAACCTGATCCCAGGCGCCCGCTTCACCCCCATTCCGCAAGCGGGCCATCACCCCGAGATCGAGCAGCCCGACGCCTTCGCCCGTGCCCTGCGCGATTTCCTCGACACCTGAAGGACCCCCACGATGGACGCCTGGTGGCAATGCGAGGTCCCGTATCCCTTCGTCCCGCAGGAAATCCTCGACCAGGCCACGTCCGTCCGCGGCAACCTGCCCAACCGCTATTGCGATCCCGCCATCTCCGCCGACCTGTTCGAGGAAGTGTTGGATGAATTCCTGCTCTGCGACGACCAGGGCCTGAACGTCATCGCAATCGAGCATCATTCCGGTATCAATTCACTGCTTTGCGCCAACCCACTGCTGCTGGGCATCCTCGCGCGTC
>DATHNE010000283.1:0-27617 GCA_035486355.1 Acetobacteraceae bacterium | reverse complement strand
CCCCCGGGAACGGGGTAGGTCTTCACTACAGCCACTTTCGGCCGTCAGGGTCCTATATAGACATGGAATTCCAGATACTTATCAAACCAAACGCGATACAAAGACGGGTTTTCAGGGTCGAATCCGCGAAGACGGGTTAGGGTCGAACACCCGACCATAGTTGTCCCGTCAATGACCGCGGGCCGCCGCCGCACCGACAGCCCCCGTGCACGCGGTCGGCGGGGACGTCGCCGCCGGCAACCGGCCCAGCTTCTCCAGCAGCAGTGCCGGATCGATCGGTTTGGCTACGAAATCATCCATACCGGCGTCGAGATACCCCTCCTTGGCCCCGGCCATCGCGTGCGCCGTCAGCGCAATGATAGGCACAAGGTTGCGCGGTGATGGTAAGCTGCGGATTTGCCGCGTCGCCTCGATGCCATCCAGGTCCGGCATCTGCACATCCATCAGCACGACGTCATACGCGCCGTCGCGCACCGCGGCGACGGCCTGATGTCCGTTCCCCACCATGGTCGTCTGATGGCCGGCCTTGCCTAATACCGCTTCCATCAAACGTTGATTTATCGCGTTGTCCTCGGCGACCAGGACGCGCAACGCTCGGGGCGCCCCGACCGGCGCGGGCGGTGATGCGTCCGCGGATTGTAGGTCGTTGGACGCAGCGATCGGCAGCTTCAGCTCGAACCAGAACGTCGAGCCGACCCCGTGCTGGCTTACCACGCCGATCTCGCCACCCATCAGCGCGACCAGCTCGCGGCAGATCGCCAGGCCAAGCCCGGTGCCGCCGTAGCGGCGGCTGATCGAGCTGTCCGCCTGGCTGAACGTCTCGAACAAATGGGTTTGCTCCGCGGCCTCGATGCCGATCCCGGTATCGGTCACCTCGAACCGCACCCACTCAGGACCGTCACCCGCCGCAGGCCGTGCTTCGTGCGTGGCGGTCTCTTTTGGCACCACCCGCACCGACACACGCCCCGCTTCGGTGAACTTGATGGCGTTGCCGACGAGGTTCAGCACGATCTGGCGCATCCGCGTCGGATCCCCGCTTCGGGCTCGGTCCATCGCCGGGTCGATCCACACGTCCAGCGCGATGCCTTTCGCGCGCGCCTGGAACTCGAACAGGTGGGTCGCACTTTCAACGGTGTCGGCCAGGTCGAAATCGATGGCCTCGAGTTCAAGCTTTCCGGCGTCCAGTTTCGAAATGTCGAGGATGTCGTCGATGATGCGCAACAGCGCCGTGGCGGACCGGTGCACTGTCTCGGCGTAGTCGCGCTGCTCGTGATCAAGCGCGGTGTTGAGCAGCAGACCGTTCATCCCCAGCACACCGTTCATCGGCGTGCGGATCTCGTGGCTCATATTGGCAACGAACTGACTTTTAGCGAGGTTCGCAGCTTCCGCCAGTGCGCGCGCCGTCTCGGCCCGCGCCGTCGCCTGCGCCAGCTCCGCCGTGCGCAGAGCAACCTTCTGTTCCAGGCCCGCATTCAACGCCGCGAGCTGACCCCGATCGCGCTCGATCCGCGCGATCAGAGCGTTGAACGAACCGCGGATCACGGTCAGTTCTGTCCCGGCGATCACCCGTTCCACCGACGTCCCTAGCGCGATCGGCGTTGGATTCTCTGGCGTGGTCGCGTCCATCGCGCGGTATAGCTCGCGCAATGGGCGGCTCAGGATGCGGCGGCCGACCATCAGGAAGATGCCCCACAGCCCGGCCTCCTTCAGCACCGCGACCCCGACGATCAGGATCGCCTGCCGCTTGATCCGGTCGATCAGATGCCCCCGTCCCGAGACAAACTCCGCGTGTCCGACCACGCTGCTGCCGGCATCGTGGTGGTAGACGATGTCAAACCCATAGCGGCTCGATCCCGGCGCGTTTGCCAGTTCCGCCCAGGTGCCTGCATCCCGCCCCTCACGGTCGGTGGTGATGGTGCCGTCCCGGTTGAGGGCACTGACAAAGACGTGGCCGTTGACCGGATCGACCACAAGCAACCCGGTGATCTCGGGGATCGCGACGATGCCGCGGGCGATCGCGTCGAGCTTGCCGCTGTCCATCGTCCACAACGCGGTCGCGAGCGTGGTCTCGAACACTCCCTGATACATCTCGAGCTCGCGCTGGATCGTCGTCTTGGTATCGACGTAGAGCTGAAGGACCAGCAAAACGTTTAGGATGATCGCGACGATGACATAATAGCCGAACGCAACCCGGAACAATCGATTGACGATTGATCCGGTCACGGTGACTCAGTCCGCATACTTGCCACGCTCCAAATCCAGGTACGCGGCGGAATCGTTGACCGCGGCAATCGCATCCCAGACCCGTTCGGCGAATTCCGGCGTCTTGGCGTAGAAGATCTTCGAGAACATCAGGTAATACGGCTTGCTCAGCACCGGTGGCGAGAGCTCCACGATGGAGCCGAACTGCGTCGGATCGCTCCGCAGCAGCGGCCGGACATGGGTGTCGAGCTCGGCATAGGCGTCCACGCGACCCGCGACGAGCTCGCGCAGATTGGCGATATGGCTCGGCTCCTCGACGACATCCACGCCCATCGCACGCAGCACCGGCACCACCGCGTACCCCGTCGTCGCCCCGACCGGTGCATGCAGACCGGTCAGCGTCTTGCCATCCCAGCCCACGCCCGACCCAGGGCGCACATACAGGCGATACGACTGGTCAAACAGTTTCCGGCTGGTGTCCGGGTGTCCGTCCTTCATCGGGTAGACCCCGTAGCGTGTCCGGTCCTGGACATAGCTCGAGGCAAAGATCGCGTCCGCCTGGCCGTCCTGGAGCAGATAAAGCCCACGCTCCCACGGGGTGCGGGTCAGCGTGATGGGGATATGCGACCGCTCACTGGCCATGCGCAGCATCTCGATCGTCAGACCGGGCGTCACCGGGTCGATCACAGTACCGTTACCCATTATGAGCGGCGGGTTTTCAAATACGTCGTAGAATATGCGCACCGGCACGGCGGCCTCGGCCGGCGTCCGCCGCGACAGCAGAGCCAGCACGGCCGTGCCCAACACCAGGCGCCGGGACGCCCCTCCCGGCTGGCACGCGGCCGTCCGGTGGTCGGGACCTCGGGGCGAGAATGGTGTCATTTGCTGCACGCCGAACAATACATTGGAATGGTGCGCGGACCCCCGAGCGAGGTTGTGACCCTCTTATCAATTGTGGGTCAATTGGCTTCGGTCAGCACCACCCGTGCGTACGCGTCGGCCGGCGCGACCAATGACACCCTACGCGACCCGCGCGCGAATCGCGGAGGATGAGGTGTCAAGGCGGAAGCGGTGCTCGGGGATTTCGCTGAACAGATCAGCAAAGCGGCGCGGCACCGGGATATCGCTCAACGCCCGTACGCGCGCTGCGGCGTCGATGCGCACGGCGACCAGAAAGCGGCCCCCGGCTTTGCCGATTTCCTCGAGTGCGACGTGCATGCGATCTTCGTCATCGTCATAATACCGCGCCGCGACCAGTCGCTCCGCGGTATCCGCCCCGATCACGAACGTCGTCCGCGGAAACAAGCGCGACTTCTCGACAAAGGTCGGCGCTCGCGTCAGTTCGACCGACGCCTTCCAGGCGAACTGCGCGAGCCGCTGTCTGACGGTCTCGTTCGCCAGCGGCGGCTTGTCGACGTTCGTGACCGAGATTTCGAACGTCACGGGAAGTTGCTGCAGCTCCTCGGCGATCCGTGCCAGCGACACATGCCCTGCGTGCAGCGGGTTGAACGAACCGGGCAACAACACAGAAGGAACCGGCGCCGACAGCATCATTTGGCCGTCGGGCTGGGCGGTGACGCGATCGAGCGCGCCGGCCAGGAGCTGCTCGATCATATCGATGGTCGCGACGACCGTCTCGGCAAAGGGCTCATCCGCATCGAGCAGGCTGCGCGGCGACGGTGCGGCAACCCCGCAGGCTCTGGCCAACCACAGAACGACCGCATGCGAAACGAGGTTTTCTTCAGCGGCGCGATCACGTCGGCCCTTGGCCATCACGCCGGTGCAGTGTGCGATGCTGGTGGAGCTGGCGAAGGCAATGTGAAACCGGTGCTCGCCTTTCCGCGGGCGATCGCTGACCAGCGCCGCCGTCGCGCCGAGGCCGACCAGATCGGTGTCCGCGGACACAAGCCTTGCCGCACGCGCCCGTACGGTCTGTGCCATTGCGACGGCGGTGTCGGCGCTGGATGCCTGCGCCGGTGCGAAGCCGAGAAACGTTGCAAGCGCCTTCGTATCATAGGGAACCTGTGCTTCGATCAGCAGTCGCGATCCCCCGGGAACACGAAGCAGTTCGCCAATCGCGCCACTGCCGCCTCCGGTGATCGCGAGAGCGGCCTTATGGCCGGACGCGTGCAACGCGGAGATCAGTTGGTGCCACGCAACGTCCGACAGGCTCATGTGCGTGTGTGGTCCGAAGCTGCAAAGTGTCGCATGGATCGTGAGAGACAGTTCCGGCAGTGTCAACAGAGCGCGTCGGTCAGCGTGTTCTTCAGTGTCGGGTCGTCATCCTTGGAACCGGCAGCGTTGGGTCCTAAGGTGGTGAAGCTGAGACGTCGGGGAAACAGGAAAGCGACCATGGCGAGCGGGTGGGCCCGGGATGGGGCGGTGCAGGATCAGATCGACGATACCGTCATCGACGGGGTCCTGCGCGCGCGGGCGAACATGCCGATCGGTGAGGGACCGACCCACTGCAGGGAATGCGGTGACGAAATCCCGGAAGCACGCCGCCGTGTGCTTACCGGCGTGCGGACCTGCGTTGAATGTCAGTCGGTGCTTGATCGTCGTCCCGTGACGATCGGGTTCAACCGCAGGGGCAGCAAAGACAGCCAGCTCAGATAGCGCGTCTCGATCGATACGATTTGGCTGGCTTTCGTTGTCTTATCCCCCGTCTTCCTCTTCCCCATACCCGACCAGCCGCAGAGCACGCCCCTTCACCCCCCGCGTCCCCATCGCATGGATCAACGCTTCCTCCTGTCCGTGCGTCACCCACACGTCCGGCGCGCCCACCTCATCGATCGTCGCATTCAATGCCCCCCAATCCGCATGGTCCGAGATCACCAGCGGCAGCTCCACCCCGCGCGCCTTCGCCCGCTGCCGCACCCGCATCCAGCCCGATGCCACCGCCACCACGGGATCGGCCAGCCGCCGCGCCCATCGATCCGTCACCGCACCGGGCGGCGCCAGCACGATCGCACCTGCCAGCGCATGCTTTTCCGCCACCGTCGCCGGCGGCAGTTCCCCCAGCCGCTGCCCCAGCGCAATATACACCTCGCACATCACCGCCAGCGCACCATGCAGATAGATCGGTCGGTCCCACCCCGCCTGCCGCAGCAACGCGATCAGCCGCTGGCACTTCCCCAGCGCGTAGCACCCCACCACATGCGTCCGTTCCGGAAACAAAGCGACCGAGGCCAGCAGCCGTGCGATCTCCTGGTCCGCCGGCGGATGCTGGAACACCGGCAGCGCGAAGGTCGCTTCGGTCACGAACACATCGCACGGCACCGGCTCGAACCCCCGGCAGGTTGGGTCCGGCTGGCGCTTGTAATCGCCGCTCACCACCACGCGGTTGCCGCGATACGTCATCGCCACCTGTGCGCTGCCCAGCACATGTCCGGCCGGATGCAGTGCCAGTTCCACCTCGTTCACCCGTAGCGTCTCGCCCCACCCCAGCACCTGCTGCGTCTCGCCCGCGCGATCCTCCCCCATCCGCGCGCGCATCAGCGCCAGCGTCTCGCGGCTGGCCAGCACATGCCGATGCCCTGGCCGCGCATGGTCAGAGTGCGCGTGCGTGATCACCGCGCGGTCCACCGCGCGCAGCGGATCCACGAAGAATCCACCCGGCTCGCAATACAGCCCTTGCGGCAGGGATCTCAGCCAGCTGGCAGGGTGCGGCGCGGCCATCCCCCCATCATACGCCACCCACCCCCCACGTCATGCTGGGCGTAGGCGACATCCACGCCTTGTCATGACGCAAGCAAAGCCGGGATGCCGGTGGCAAGCAGCGGCAAGCAGCGGCATGACGGAGTGGATCGCATCGCGTATGATGCCGCGGACACGATGGAGGGCGCGATCATGGACCAGGTTAAAACAGTCGAACACCGCTCTCTCGGTGGCCTCCCGGTCTCGGCCATCGGCCTGGGCTGCATGTCCCTCTCCGGCATCTACGGCACGGCGAACGACACCGAATCCGAGGAGCTAATCCGTCACGCTATCGATCAGGGTATTGACCACCTCGACAGCTCCGACATGTACGGCTGGGGTCATAACGAACAGGTGATCGGCCGCGCTCTCAAGGGCCGCCGCGATCGCGTGGTGCTGGCCAGCAAGTTCGGCCAGACCCAGAACCCCGGCGGGCCGAACGGTGTCGACGGCCGGCCCGAATACGTCCAACAGGCCTGCGAGGCCAGCCTGAAGCGCCTCGGCGTCGATGTCATCGATCTGTATTACCAGCACCGCGTCGATCCGAACGTGCCGGTGGAGGACACCATCGGTGCCATGGCCCAATTGGTGAAGCAGGGCAAGGTCCGCTTCCTGGGCCTGTCCGAAGCGCACCCCGAGCGTATCCGCCGTGCCCACGCCGTGCACCCCATCGCCGCGGTGCAGACCGAATATTCAGTCCTCTACCGGACCGAAGCCGAGGAAACCCGCGAGACCACAAGCGCGCTCGGCATTGGCTTTGTCGCCTACGCCCCGCTCGGCCGCGGCTTCCTCACCGGCGCCATCCAGACCTTCGCCGACGTCGACGGCCGCCGCGCCGCCCATCCGCGCTTCCAGGAAGCCAACTTCGCCCAGAACCGCGCCCTGGTCGCGCGCATCGAGGAGATGGCCAAAGCCAAAGGCTGCACCCCCTCGCAGCTCGCCCTTGCCTGGATCCTTGCCCAAGGTCCCGACGTCGTCGCCATCCCCGGCACCCGCTACGCCAAACGCCTCGACGAAAACGTCGGCGCCCTACGCGTCACCCTCACTCCCACCGAAGTCGCAAGCATCTCCAACGCCGTCCCCAAGGGTGCCGCCGCCGGCACCCGCTATCCCGCCGGCGGAATGAAAGGCGTCTATATCTAATAGCCACACGTCATGCCGGCCCCACCTCGTCATGCCGGGCGAAGGCCCGGCATCCACGCCTTGGCAACACGAAGAGCCTCACGCCGCCGCAATCTCCCGATCCTTCTTCGGAATGAGATCGTACGGCAACGCATACCCCTCCATCGCCGTCAACCGCTCTGACCACGCCAATAAATGCGGCCACCGCTTGATCTCCAACCCACCTTCCGCCATGAACACCATCCGCCCCCAGCACCCGATATCCGCGATGGTGCACGTATCCCCAACCAACCACTGGCGTCCCACGAGCGACCGATCCACAAACGCCAACGCGTCCTCCGCCTGCGGCCGGTAGTATTCCATCACCGCCGGATCCACCGTCCGGAACCGGCTGTAATGTCGCACCTTCGCGACATTGGTGATCGCGTCTGACTCCCACGACAGCCACTCGCGCGCCTGCCACCGCTCCTGTTCCGTCGCCCCCTCGAAATGCCCCGTCGTCCGGGCTAGATAATCCAGAATCACATTCGACTGCAGAATGGTCAGCCCACGATGCCGCAACGACGGCACCTTCCCCCACCGGTTGATCGCCAGGTACTCCGGCAACTTCTGCGCCCCAATCTTCAGATTCACCGTCCGGAACGAGAACGCCACACGCGCCAGTGCCAGATACAGCATCGCCTTATAGCTGGAGCTGGATGTGAAGCTGCCGTAGAGCGTGATACGGTCATCCATCGAACGGTCCCCTATCTGCATCTGTCATTGCGAGGCGCGCAGCAACGAAGCAATCTCGCTCCCATGAGGCACCAGATTGCTTCGTGGCTTCGCTTCTCGCAATGCTGGGTGGACGGCCCCCTGACGGCATCATTGTGCCAAGCTGGCCGGTGGCGAACTCAGTCAGCGAAGGAGACCGTCCGCTTTGGAGACGACCATCATCGGGATTGATATTGCGGCGAGCGTGTTTCAGCTGCACGCGCAGGACCGTTCGGGCGAGGTTCTGTGGCGGAAGCGTCTGCGGCGCGAGGAGCTGGGAGCGTTTTTGGCGAAGCAGGCGCCGGCGCTGATCGGCATGGAGGCGTGCGGCTCGGCGCATCACTGGGGCCGTGTGCTGGGTGGGCTCGGTCACGAAGTGCGGCTGATGCACGCCAAATACGTCAAAGCCTATGTGAAGCGCGGCAGGAGCGACCTGCGCGATGCGGAGGCGATCTGTGAGGCGGTGCAACGCCCCGACATGCGGTTTGTGCCGATCAAGAGCGTCGAGCAGCAGACCGCGCGTGCGCTGGAACATGCGCGCGATCTGCTGATGAAGCAGCACACCCAGCTGACCGATGCCACGCGCGGGTTGTTGGCCGAATTGGGCATCGTCGCCAGTCCCGGCCTGCGCGGCTTCAAGACGTTGGTCGGCAAGATCGATGCCGGGGATAGCGCCATCCCTGGCGCGCTGCTGAGCTGCGTGAAGCCGCTGGTCGAGCAGTGGCGCGCCTTGCACGCGAGCATCGACGCGCTTGAAGCGCGCATCGTGGCGCAGGCCAACAGCGACGAGCGCATGCGCCGGCTGCAGACGATCCCCTCGGTCGGGCCGATCATTGCGCATGCGCTGGTGAGCGCGATCGGCGATCCACGCCGCTGCGCCAACGCGCGCGACTGCGCCGCCTGGGTCGGGCTGACGCCGCTGACCAACAACTCTGCCGAGAAAACCCGCATCGGCCATATCAGCCGCCAGGGCGATCACAGCCTGCGACGATTGTTGGTGCTCGGCGCCGCCAACCTGGCGCGACGGGCCAAGGCCAAGCCGAACCCGGCCAAGCCAAACCAGGCCAACGCCTGGCTGCACGGCATCATCGCGCGCAGACCCTTCAAGGTCGCAACCGTCGCACAGGCGGCCAAGACCGCACGCATCGCATGGGCGCTGTTGTGCTCAGGCGAAACCTATCGGGCAATGGCGCCGGCCGCGTAGGCCGCGCCGGGCCCGGACCACGCAAGGAGCAAACTGCAACGACGGCAAACAGGTCAGGACCTGAACCGGGACACTCCGTTCTGCATCGCGCGCATCAGCACGCCGCAATGCTTGGAACCCGGTTCGCGTAACCCCATCGGGGCCAGCGGTCATAGCCGAGCGCACAAACGGAGGCCGGATACATGAACGCTCCAGACCGCTGCGCCGACGTCGCACAAACTCCTTGCCTAACGGGGGCCGTCCATACATGACGGGTATCAACATGCTCTCCGCCTACGACATCATCGGCGACAACACCTTCCGCGAGCGCATCGGCCTGGATTTCGAGGACTTTGCCCCCGGCCAGCGCTTCCGCCACCGCCCCGGCGTCACCCTCAGCCAGCAGGACAACGCCGACGAGGCGCTGGAAACCCTCAACGCCGCGATGTTGCACTATGATGCGCACTACGCCGCCGCCACCACCTGGCGGCGCCCCCTCATGGTCAGCACGCTCGTGCTGCAACGCATCGTCGGCATGACCGCCAAGACCTATGGCAACCGCACCTCCATCCTCGGCTTTCCCGAGATCGCCCTCACGGCCCCCGTCTTCGGCGGCGATACGCTCTATGCCGAGAGCGAAGTGCTCGACTGCGGCACCAGCTCCGGCACGGGCACCGTCACCGCGCGCCTGTGCGCCCTGAAGTCCGACGGCGCCGAAATTGGCCGCATCACCGCGCGCTTCGCCATCCGCAACCGCACCGACACCCGGCGCGCCAACGAACTGCGCTTCGCCGCCTATCGCGCCGACGCCGAGGGCACGCTGATCGAACAAACCGGTCTCTTCTTCGAAGACCTCCAACAAGGCGACCACTTTCTCCACACCCCGCGCCGTGGCTTCCCGCCCGCCGCCGTCTTCGCCCACGCCACGCGCGCTTTGGAACTCTCCCCGCACCACCACGCCGACGACCGCCTAACCGTCCCTGAGACCTTCGTCATCGCCCAGGCCACCGCCGCGACCACGCGCAGCTTCGGCCGTGTCGTCGCCAATCTGGGCTGGCACGACATCGAACTGCCACGCCCGGTCTTCGCTGGCGATACGATCGAGGTCGATTCCCACATCCAGGAAACGCGCTTGTCACGGTCCCGCCCCACCGAGGGTATCGTTTCTATCACGACCGAGGCGCGCAACCAGCACGGCGACACCGTGCTGCGCTACCGCCGCAATCTGCTGGTCTATCGCGGGGGCGGCGCCACGCACTACGCCCGCGCCGGCTACTGATCGGTCATCGCGTTGATCGGTCACCGCGCTGTCGGTCACCGCGCTTGTGGCCGCCTCGGCCCATCGGTAAGCTTCGGCAACCAGTCGCATCACGGCGTCAGCGCGACATCCATCGCGTTCAACGGGGGACCAGCCGCGTGCCAATACGTCCATCTGCCCTGCGTGGTGCGGCGCTTCTGCTGACCACCCTGCTCGCGTTGACAGCCTGCAAGAAGGAAAACGCCTACGTGCCTCCGCCACCGCCGGAAGTGGGCGTGGCAAAGCCGTTACAGCAAGCGGTCACCCCTTATCTGGAAGTGACCGGCAACACCGTCGCGTTCAACCAGGTTGACCTGCAGGCGCGCATCCAGGGCTTCTTGCAGGAGATCAATTACACCGACGGCAGCATGACCACGCAGGGCACGACCCTGTTCGTCATCGAACCCGCCCCGTACAAGGCGCAGCTCGATCAGGCTCAGGCCACCCTGGCCTCGGCCCAGGCCAAGCTCGTCCAGTCGCAAGCGGAACTGACCCGCCAGTCGACGTTGCTGCGGCAGAATGTTTCCGCGCAGAATACCTACGACCAGGCGCTGGCCAAGCGGGATTCCGATCGGGCCGACGTGATGAACCAGCAGGGCGCGGTAACCATCGCCGCGATCAACTACGGCTACACCAGGGTCACGGCCCCCTTCGACGGTGAGGTGACCAATCACTTGCAATCGATTGGCTCTCTGGTCGGCGTCGGAGCGCCCACCAAGCTTGCCACCGTCGTTCAGCTTGATCCGATCTATGTCAATTTCAACGTCAGCGAGCAGGACGTACTGCGCATCAAGCAGATGATGCGCGAGCGCAACCTGAAGGCCGTTGATCTGGCAAAAATCCCCGTTGAGGTCGGCCTGATGACCGAGCAAGGCTATCCGCACCTGGGCGCGCTGAATTATGCGTCGCCCACCCTGGATCCCTCCACCGGCACGCTGTTTGCCCGTGGTCTGCTGGCCAATCCCGACCGCGTGCTGCTGCCAGGCATGTTCGTGCGCATTCGCATCCCGGTCGCCATCGATAAGAAGCAGTCGATGCTGGTGCCGGATGAAGCGCTCGGCACCGATCAAGGTGGCCGCTATCTGCTGGTGCTTGGCAAGGACAACACCGTGGAACAGCGCAAGGTGACGGTGGGCAGCACCGTGGGATCCTTGCGGGTCATAGAGAGTGGGCTGCAGCCGGAGGATCAGGTGATCGTCAGCGGTCTGGCCCGCGCGATCCCGGGCGAGAAGGTCTCGCCCAAAGAGACCACGATCACCAATGGCAAGTCGTAGCGGGCCGCGATGATCTCGAAATTCTTCATCGACCGGCCGGTCCTGGCGAATGTGCTGGCGATCGTCTTCGTGCTGGTGGGCACCGTCTCGCTGCTGCGGCTGCCGATCGCGCAGTACCCCAACGTGGTGCCCCCCACCATATCGGTCACCACGCGCTATCCCGGCGCCAGCGCCGATACCGTGATGAACACCGTTGCCCTGCCGATCGAGCAGCAGGTGAACGGCGTGCAGCGTATGCTGTACATGCAATCCACCAGCGCCAGCGACGGTACCTATAACCTAACCGTCACCTTCGATATCGGCACCGATCTGAATTTCGCCCAGGTGCTGGTGCAGAACCGCGTCGCCAGCGCAATGGCTGCCTTGCCGCAACCGGTGCAGGCGCAAGGTGTCGTGGTGCAGCAGAAATCCACAGCCATCCTGCAGGTGATCGCGCTGACTTCGCCAAAAGGCCAATATGACGCGCTCTATCTGAGCAATTACGCATCAATCAACCTGGTGAATGAGCTGGCGCGACTGCCTGGCGTCGGCAATGTCAATGTGTTTGGTGTTGGCCAGTACGCCATGCGCATCTGGCTCGACCCGCAGAAGCTCTACGCCTATGGTCTCACGCCGTCCGACGTGGTGCGGGTGATCCAGCAGCAGAACCAGCAGGTCACCGGCGGCCAGCTCGGCACGCCACCCGCGCCGCCCGGTCAGGTGTTCCAGTACACGGTGAACGTCGAAGGCCGGCTGTCCGATCCGGCGCAGTTCGGCAACATCGTCGTCAAGGCGGATACCACCAACGGCGGCAGGCTGATCCGGGTGAAGGACATCGCCCGAGTGGAGCTGGGCGCTCAGACCTATTCGCAGGTGTTCCAGCTCAACGGCAAGCCGGCGGCCGGTATTGCCATCTATCAGTCGCCCGACGCCAACGCGCTCAATGTCGCCAACGAGGTACGGGCGAAGATGGCCCAGCTGTCGAAGGCGTTTCCGCAGGATGTGTCATACGAGATCCCGTTTGACACCACGGGTTTCGTGACGGCCTCGATCAGTGAGGTGTACAAGACACTGATCGAGGCCGGCGTGCTGGTGCTGATCGTGATCCTGGTCTTCCTGCAGGATTGGCGCGCCACGCTGGTGCCGGCGACGACAGTGCCGGTGACCATCATCGGCGCCTTTGCGGCGATGGATGCGCTGGGCTTCACCGTCAACCTGTCCACGCTGTTTGCCATCGTGCTGGCGATCGGCATCGTGGTGGACGACGCCATCGTCATTGTCGAAGGCGCCGCCCATCACATCGAGCGTGGCCTGACGGCGCATGAC
This sequence comes from Acetobacteraceae bacterium, assembly GCA_035486355.1. Classification (GTDB taxonomy): domain Bacteria; phylum Pseudomonadota; class Alphaproteobacteria; order Acetobacterales; family Acetobacteraceae; genus Palsa-883. The sequence continues at coordinate 14,785 of DATHNE010000283.1, read as the reverse complement.
GCCGCGATCCAGGCGATGAAGGAACTGCTCGGCCCGGTCATCGGCATCACGCTGGTGCTGATGGCGGTGTTCATTCCGGCTGCCTTCCTGCCGGGTTTGACCGGGCAGATGTACGCCCAGTTCGCGCTGGTGATTGCCGCCACCGCGCTGATCAGCGCCATCAACGCCGCGACACTGAAACCGACCCAGTGCGCCCAGTGGCTGCGGCCGCCCGTGCCACCAGAAAAGCGCAACTTCTTCTACCGAGGTTTCAACCGCGTCTATAATCGTTTCGAACATCTCTATGCGGGCCTGATCGACCGCATGGTACATCATAGCCTGCTGCTGGCCTTGTGTGCGCTGGTGATCGCCGGGTTGGGTTTCTATGGCCTCGCGCGCCTGCCCACTGCGTTCATTCCGACTGAGGATCAAGGCTACGTGCTGGTCGCCGTGCAGTTGCCCGGGGGCGCCTCGCTTGAGCGCACGCAAGCTGCGCTGGATGAGGTTGGCGGTATCGCCCAGGCCACACCCGGCGTGCAGGAGGTGTTTCAGATCTCCGGTGTGTCGTTGCTCGACAACAGCGCCAGCCTGGCGAATGCCGGTGCGGTGTATGTGATCCTCAAGGACTGGGGGGTACGCGGCAAGGCAAAAGGCGAGGACCTGCGCTCGATCTATACGCACCTGACGCGTGTGCTGGATAGTCTGCCCGACGGCGTCGGCATCGTGCTGATCCCGCCGCCGATCCAGGGCATCGGCAACTCCTCGGGCTTCACCATGCAGCTCGAATCCCGCGACGGCAGTTTCGACTACGCGCAGTTGCAGCGGGTCGCCCAGACCGTCACCAAGGACGGCAATTCGCAATCGGCATTGCAACGGTTGAACACCACGTTCCGCGCCGACGTGCCACAGATCCGTGTCGAGGTGGATCGCACCAAGGCGGAAACGCTGCGTGTGCCGGTCAGCGATGTCTTCTCCGCGCTGTCCGGCTATGTCGGTTCGACCTATGTCAACCAGATCAACAAATTCGGCCTGACCTTCCAGGTGTACGTGCAGGCCGATTCGCAATACCGACTGCACCCGTCGGACGTGCTGAAGCTGTCCGTGCGCAACATGGAAGGCCAGATGGTGCCACTCGGGTCCCTCGTGCAGGTGAAGTCCGAGGTCGGCCCCGCTTTGATCAGCCTGTACAACCTGTATCCCACCGCCACCGTCGTCGGCGGACCGGCGCCCGGATTTAGCTCTGGGCAGGCAATGAATATAATGGAGCAGATTGCCGACAACACGCTGCCGCGCGGCTTCGGCTATGAATGGACAGCGATGTCGTACCAGGAAAAGATCGTCGGCGGGCAGATCTTCATGGTGTTTGGCCTGGGCATGCTGCTGGTCTATCTGTGTCTGGCCGGCCAGTACGAGAGCTGGATCGCCCCGTTCGGCGTGATCCTCGCGGTGCCGTTGGCGCTGCTCGGGCCGGTGATCGCCCTCAGCACGCTGGGCCTTGCGAACAATCTGTACACCCAGATCGGTCTGGTGCTGCTGATCGCGCTGGCGGCGAAGAACGCCATCCTGATTGTGGAAGTGGCGCGCGAGCGGCGCCAGCATGGCGAAGACATCATGACCGCCGCCGTGGGAGCCGCGCGGGTACGCTTCCGGCCGATCCTGATGACGTCCTTCGCCTTCATCCTCGGCGTGACACCGCTGGTCACTGCGACCGGCGCCGGTGCCGCGGCGCGCGTCTCGATTGGGATCTCGGTCATGAGCGGCATGATCGCCTCGACGTGCCTCGCGGTGCTGTTCGTGCCGTCGTTCTTCGTCGTGCTACAAAAATTCGAAGAGCGGATCAGCAAGAAGAAGCCCACCGTGGCACACGCCGCGCCAACGTAGGGCGCAATAGCGTCGCTGTTCCGCCGCGCGCACAGGGAGAACAGTGTGGGCGATTCAACCGTCATCAACGTCACCGATCTGATCGATCGCCGTCCCCTGGGATCGCTGCAAATCCGCATACTCCTGCTCTGCGGCCTCGCCGCTCTGCTCGACGGGCTGGACCTGCAATCCATCGGCCTCGCAGCGCCGGCGATGATCGCGACCCTGCACGTCGCGCCACGCGCGTTCGCCGCGGTGTTCAGCGCCGCGCTGCTCGGCCTGATGCTGGGCGCCTTCGTGCTCGGCCCGCTGGGCGATCGGATCGGGCGCAAGCCGATTCTGATCGTCTCGGTCCTGACGTTCGGCCTGTTCACGCTTGGCACCGCCTTCGTCGGCGATATGCAATCGCTGCTGGTGATGCGCTTCCTGACCGGCCTCGGCCTGGGCGGCGCGATGCCCAGCTTTATCAGCCTCGCCGCCGAGGCCCTGCCGCACCATCGCCGCACCGTGCTGATCAGCGTCGTTTGGGCGGGCTTCCCGCTGGGCGGCGTGTTAGGCGGATTGCTGGCATCTCGGATCATTCCCGCCTTTGGCTGGCCATCGGTGTTTGTGGTCGGCGGCATGCTGCCGTTGCTATTGGCACTGGTGCTGCTGACCGCGCTGCCGGAATCGATCAGCTTCCTGGTGGCGCGCAACACCGCGCCGGCGCGGATCGCGGCATTGCTCGGCCGTCTCACCGGCACCGCGCCGCCTGCCGCGACACGCTTCGTACTGGCCGATCATCTCGCGCAGAACGTGTCGGTCATGCGGCTGTTCTCCGAGGGACGCGGCACCGGAACTCTGCTGCTGTGGGCAACCTATTTCCTGATCTTCCTGATGCTGGTGACCAACTCCGCCTGGAGCCCAACGCTGCTGCACGTGGCCGGTATCGAGGTGCAGCAATCCGGCCTCGCCATGGCGAGCTTCAACCTCGGCAGCGTGGTCGGCACATCCCTGGTCGGCCTGCTGATCCACCGCTTCGGCCCTTATCTGACACTGACGCTGTTGTTCCTGGCCAGTGCACTCAGCATGAGCGCGGTCGGCTACGCCGCGCCATCCGTCGCGATGATCATCGGCCTGGAAACCCTCGTCGGCCTGTTCCTCGGCGCGGGCAGTTCCGGGCTGATCGCGCTGGCGCCGATCTATTACCCCGTCGCGATCCGTGCCACTGGCGTGGGCTGGGCGACGACGCTGGGCCGCTTCGGATCATTCTGCGGCCCGCTGGCGATCGGCAGCTTGGTGGCGGGGGCGTGGGGGCTCGGCGTGATCTACGCCGCGCTCGGCGCGCCCGCGCTGCTGGCCGCGGGTTTGATTGCCGCGTTCGGCCTTGCGGCCAACGCGGCGCAAGGCACCATGGCGCATCTGACGGCGCACGAAGCGCGCGCCGCGGCGCCCGAGACCGACACAAGCCGGGCGGTGTGACATGGCAAGCCTGACAGAAACCCGGCATGAACTCGCGATCGCCAACCGCATTCTGTTTTCCCAAGGCGTGGTCGACGGATTTGGCCATGTCAGCGTGCGCCACCCAACCGGGCCCGACCGCTTCCTGCTCGCCCGCAGCATGGCGCCGGCGCTGGTGACAGCCGACGACATCCTGACCTTCGACCTGAACGGCGAGGCTGCCGACGCCGCCGGCCGCGCCGTCTATCTCGAACGCTTCATCCACAGCGAGATCTATCGCCGGCGCCCGGACGTGATCTCGGTGGTGCACAATCACTCGCCAGCGGTGGTGCCGTTCGGTGTGGTACGCGGCGCGACGCTGCGCCCGATCTGTCACATGAGCGGCTTCCTCGGCGACGGCGCGCCGGTGTTCGAGATCCGCGACACCGCGGGCGAGGCCAGCGACATGCTGATCTGCAGCCGCCAGCTCGGCGCCGCCCTGGCGGCATCGCTCGGACAAAGCGCGGTGGTGCTGATGCGCGGCCATGGCTGCACCGTGATCGGCGGCACGCTACGCCAGGCAGTGTTCCGCGCCGTCTACACCGAGGTCAACGCAAAGCTGCAATGCGAGGCCGTGCGTCTCGGACCGGTCACGTATCTTTCCGCCGCCGAAGCACACGCCAGCTCCACCACCAACGACGGCCAGATCGACCGCGCCTGGCAGCTCTGGCGCATGCGCGCGGAAGCCGCCTAAACTCACACCGCACGGACACCAAGAGGAAGCACCAATGCTCAGCATGGCGGGCAAAGTCGCGATCGTGACCGGGGCGGGCTCGGTCGGACCCGGCTGGGGCAACGGCAAGGCGACCGCGACACTGCTCGCGCGCCAGGGCGCCAGCGTGTTCCTGGTTGACGTCAACATGGATGCGGTGAACGAGACGCTCGGCCTCATCGAAGCCGAGGGCGGCACCTGCGCCGTACACCGCGCCGACATGATGGTCGCGGCCGATGTCGCGGAAATGGTGCAGGCCTGTATTGATCGCTTCGAGCGCCTCGACATCCTGGTCAACAACGTCGGCGGCTCGGCCCCGGGCGATCCGGTGTCGATGGCCGAGGAAGTCTGGGACCGCCAGATCGACTTTAACCTCAAGACTGCATTCCTGGGCTGCAAATACGCCCTGCCGATCATGGTCGAGCAGGGCAAGGGCGCAATCGTCAACATCTCCTCCGTCGCCGGACTACGGAACGATTTCAGTTCCGGCCGTGTGCATGTCGGCTACGCCGCCAGCAAGGCGGGCGTGATCCAACTGTCCCGCTCCACCGCCGCCGCCTACGCCAAGAAGGGCATCCGCGTGAACACCGTGGTGCCCGGCTTGATGCACACACCTTTGGTCGAAACCCGGCTGGCCAAGACCGTCGGCGGCAACGACGCGACCGCACTGATCGCCGCGCGCAACGCGGTGGTGCCGATGGGCCACATGGGCGATGCCTGGGACGTGGCGCACGCGGTGCTGTTCCTCGCCTCGGACGAGGCACGCTATATCACCGGTACCGAAATCATCGTCGATGGCGGCATCACCACCTGCATGCCGTAACGAAAAGGAAACATCCCATGAGCGAGCAACGCTTCAAGACCCTGACCCCGGACACCATGACTGCCGAGCAGCGCGCGGTCGCCGAGGCGATCCAGTCCGGCCCGCGCGGTGCCGGCCTGCGCGGCCCGTTCAACGCATTGCTGCGCAGTCCGGAGCTGTGCGACCTGGTGCAGCGTGTCGGCGCCTATGTGCGCTACAAAAGCTGCCTGCCCGCGGCGCTGAACGAGATGGCGATCTGCATGGCCGGCCGCAAGTGGACCGCGCAGTATGAGTTCTACGCGCATCGCCGCCTGGCGCTGGAAGCCGGTCTCGACGCGTCGATCCTGGATGCCATCGCCGCTGGCACGCGTCCAGCCAAGCTGTCGGCCGATGAAGCCATCGTGTATGATTTCGCCAGCGAACTGCTTGGCACGGGCCAGGTGTCGGACAAGGTCTATGCCGGCGTGACGGACCGCTTCGGCGAGCGCGGCGTGATGGATCTGGTCGGAGCCGTCGGCTACTACAGCCTGGTGTCGATGGTGCTGAACGTCGACCGCGTGCCGTTGCCCGCCGGGGTCGAACCGCTGCTAAAACCACTCTAAGCCTGGGCCGCGCATCGTTCCCACGGACGTGCTATCGCGCGCTTGATGCGTATCCTGTTCGTCACCTCCAACCGGCTCGGCGACGCCGTGCTGTCGACCGGGCTGTTGGATCATCTGCTGCGTACCTATCCGGAGGCGCGGTTCACCGTGGTTTGCGGCCGCGTGGCCGCGGACCTGTTCGCGCACATGCCACGGCGCGAGCGCACCATTGTGCTGGAGAAACGGCCCTGGTCACTGCACTGGTTCCCACTCTGGGCCGAGGTGGTGGGCCACTGGTGGGACCTGGTGGTGGACATCCGCTCCTCCGGCCTCGCCTGGGCGGTGCCGACATCGCGTCGAGCCATCATGCGCCCCCGCTCCGGCCACAAGATCGCCCAGCTCGCCGCCGTGCTGGGCGTCAGCCCCCCGCCGCTGCCCGTGATCTGGCCATCCTCTCAAGACCAGGCGCTCGCGGCGTCGCTGATGCCGGCGGACCGGCCGGTGGTGGCGCTGGCCCCCACCGCCAACTGGGCGCCGAAGATGTGGCCGGCGGACCGCTTCGCCGCGCTGTTTCAGGCCTTGGCGGCCGACCGGTTGCCAGGCGCTGTGCCCGTGATCTTTGCCGGCCCCGGGCCGGAGGAAGCCGCGATCGCCGCTACCTTGGCCACGGCCCTGCCGGACGCCATCGACCTGAGCGCCCGGCTCACACTGACCCAGATCGCCGCCTGCCTGCAGCGCGCGGCGCTGTTTGTCGGCAATGATTCCGGCCTGATGCATGTCGCTGCTGCTGCCGGCGCCCCGACGCTGGGCCTGTTCGGCCCGACGGCCGCCGATGAATATGCCCCTGCCGGCTGCCGCGCCGCCGCCGTGCTGTCCGCCAGCGAGCGGATGGAGGACCTGTCGGTCGACACCGCCCTGGCTGCCGCATTGCGGCTGTTCACCTCATAGAGTGGAACCGCGGAGTTATTCCAGCCTACGAAGAAACGCTTTCCTCCACCTCGTCGAGGTCTGCGCCCCACATCCGCTCCAGCCCGTAGCTCGCGCGCGCGTCCGGCTTGAACAGGTGCACGATGATGTCGCCGGTATCGATCAGCACCCAGTCGGCCCCGGTCGCGCCCTCGATCTGCACGCGCTTGAACCCGGCCTTGGACAACTTCTCCTCCAGATGCTGCGCCATGGCCGCGATCTGCCGGTCGACCTGACCGGTCGCAATCACCATCCGGTCGCAGAAGCTGGCCTTTCCGGCCAGATCCAGCGTCACGATTGCCTCGGCCTTGTCGTCTTCCAGGCTGCCGACGATCACGGCCTGCAGTTGGTCCAGCGCGGAGGGCTCGGCCGCCGGCGTCCGCCGTGCCCCTGCCCGTGGCCCCGCCGCCGCGGCCTTTTTGCGCGGTGTCCCGGGGGTCTTATCGACGGCGGCGAGCTTCGGCGTTGCCGCCTTGCGAGGGCTGGCGCGCTTGCGCGTGGGCGGGGAGGGGGGGCGGGTTATGACAAAACTCCTTGTCTGGCGCGGATAGCGCTGGCGGATGTCGCGAGTTGCGGCGCGGGCAGAAATACCCACGCCGGCGGGGTCTGCGCCGCCAGCACCGAGACTGCCCGTGCCGGCCGCCGCGCCGCACGCAACGCCTGCGCGGCGCGCCCGGCCAGTGCGCGGTGATTGTAGCCCGGCCGCGGCAGGATCGCGATCGGCACCAGCCGCGCGATCTCCCGCCAGCGCTGCCAGCGTGGCAGTTGCGTCAGGATATCCGCCCCGGCGATCCAGACGAATCGCACACGCGGGAATCGTCGCCGCAACTGTCGCAGCGTGTCGATCGTGTAGCGCGTGCCTAACCGCGACTCGATGACGCTCGCCACGACCCGCCGCCCATCCGCGACACCGCGCGCCGAGGCCAGCCGCGCGCCAACCGACGCCATCCCCGCCACCGGCTTCAGCGGATTGCCCGGCGAGACCATCAGCCACACCTGGTCCAGCGACAAGCATCGCCGGGCCAGCGCGGCGATATGGTGATGCCCCGCATGCGCCGGGTTGAACGACCCGCCCAGCAGACCCACGCGCCCGCGCCGCCGGTCGCCGAAGCGCGGCACCGGGTCCAGGCTCAGCGGTGTGTTGAGCAGCGCGGTCAGGGGCGGACCTGCCCGGTGCCCCGGATGACGTAGCGGTAGGTCGTGAGCTGCTCCAGCCCGACCGGGCCGCGCGCGTGGATCCGCCCGGTGGCGATGCCGATCTCAGCGCCGAAGCCGAACTCGCCGCCGTCGCAGAACTGGGTGGAGGCATTCCACAGGCCGACGGCGCCGTCGAGCCTGGCGAGGAAGCGTTCCGCAATCGTTTCGTCCTGGGTGACGATGGCATCGGTGTGGTCGCTGCCGTGCAGGGCGATATGCGCCAGCGCCGCGTCCACGCCATCGACCACCGCGACGGACAGGATCGCGTCCAGCCATTCGGTGTCGAAATCCGCCTCGGTTGCTGGTTTCAGCTCCGGCACGATGTCGCGCGCGGCGGCATCGGCCCGGAAGTCGCAGCCCAGCGCGCGCAGGTCGGCGACGATCAGCGGCAAAAGCGAGACCGCGATCGCGCGGTCGATCAACAGCGTTTCGGTGGCGCCACAAATCCCGGTGCGCCGCATCTTCGCGTTCGCCACGATCGCGCGCGCCATCGCCGGATCGGCTGCCGCGTGCACATAGGTGTGGCAAAGCCCCTCGGCATGCGCCAGTACCGGCACCCGCGCCTCGTGCTGCACCCGCTCGACCAGCGATTTTCCCCCGCGCGGAATGATCAGGTCGATCAACCCGGCGGCGCCCAGCATCGCCGCGACATAGGCGCGGTCGGTGGTAGGCGCGATCTGCACGCAGGCGTCCGGCAGTCCGGCAGCGCGCAGCCCGGCGACCAGCGCGGTGTTGATCGCGCGGGCACTGTGCGCGCTGTCTGACCCACCGCGCAGGATCACCGCGTTGCCGGACTTCAGGCACAGCCCGGCGGCGTCCGCCCCAACATTGGGCCGGCTTTCGTAGATCATGCCGACGACCCCGATCGGTGTCGCCACTCGCTGGATGCGCAGCCCGTTCGGCCGCGTCCAGTCGGCCAGCATGCGGCCGAGCGGATCGGGCAGGGCGGCGACGTCTTCCAGCCCCTTGGCCATCGCCTCGATGCGCGGGCCGGTCAGCACCAGCCGGTCGCGGAATGCCGCGGTGCCGCTGAAGGCGGCGAGGTCGGTGGTGTTGGCGGCGAGGATCAGCGGGGCCGCGTCGCGCAGAGCCGCGGCCATGGCGTAGAGCGCGGTGTTGCGCTGTTCGGCCGGGCTGTGCGCGAGCGCGCGCGCGGCGGCGCGTGCGGACGCGGCGGCTTGCTGCAGCTGCTGGGCGGGCAGGGGATCGATGTGCATGCGGCTTTCCTCAGGCCCAGTGTGCCGTTTCGGGCGATTTGTTTCCAGTAGGGTCCGGTCTGTGCCCAGCGCAACCCAACGTTGGGGGAGTGGAAGGGAGGGGAAGAGGCATCGTCACCCCCTCCCGTCGTGCGGGGCCCCCGGGCTCGGCCGAAGCCCGTCCCGAGGACAGGGTCCTGCCCGGCATCGCGCCTTGCCTTCGCGAAACGGCCCTCAGCGCCATGCCCACTCCCGCCGGCCACGTGCCGTCCGCTGACAGACACATGGGGTTTTCCCAGCTTCCGCGCTGGCGCCCGAATACGAGGGTCGCCTCTCCCCTTGCGGGCTTGGGTCGCGAAGTGAGCCAAGGCCGAAGGCTGGAGGGACCGGGTGAGGGGGCAGCCGCCCACGCTGCTGCAGGGTGAGCGGGTGACAAAGGAGGGCTGCAGATCCAGCGGTCGCCTGCATACGGCGTTGGGTCATTCGAGTTGTCGCCATTGTGTTATCCGGCCTGCTGTTCTTCGCGTTGATGTTCGCGGGGAACCGGCCCCTGGGGAGCGCAATTCGTGGAAGATGAGCACGGCAACGTCCCGCCATCCTTTTGGCGGCACGTTTGGATGCGTTCCCGATCGTTGTGGCGATATGGTGCGTCTTCTTGCTGGCAGTTTGGTTGACTCGGCCACGTAAGCCGTCCCACCCAATCCCGACTGATCCCGGTTAGGTATGTTTGCTGCCTGATGGCCCAAACACGATTCAGTACGCCCCGCATTTGCTCTTGCAGCGGAACTCAGGATCGCTCGAAACGACTTGTCTCGTGGCAAACAGCAGTTGCGTTGAGCCCTGCTGTCGAGTCTCAAGGATGGTTGCGCTTCACCCGTCAACCCGCACCGGCGCATGCGCCCGCAAGAACGCCCGTATATGCCGCAACGCCTCCACCACCTGCGCCTCCGTCTCCTTCCACGGGTAAATGCTCACCTCCGCGTTCGGCGCCAACTTCGCGGCCTCCACCGCCACCGCATACGGATGCGCCGGCACATCATCCGGCAGCACCAAAATCGGCGTCTGGCACCCCCGCACGAACTCCCTGCTCACGGTAAACACAAAATCCGGATTGGCCCCGTACATCCGTTTCAAAAACGCATCCACCATCGCCATGGTGATCTCCGGCCGCCGCGCGCACAGCGCCGGCCCCCACCCCTTGATGTTGTTGTTGTAGAATAAATCCGGCAGCTCCGGCCGATACCCGCTCGGCTGCGCCAGCACCGCGGCCACGATCCGCCCCGGCGCCCGCTTCAACAGATTCCAGATGAACGGCCCGCCGATGCAGAACCCCATCACCAGGAATTCCTTGATCCCCAGGTGATCCATCAGCCCGAGCTGATCGTCGGCATACGCATCCCACGGCCGGTCGATCTCCAGCGGTCCGCTGGACTCCCCGCCCTTGGCATTCCGCAGGTCCATCGTGATGCAGCGATATTCGGTGCTGAGCACCTCCATCGCGTTGAACGGCGGAAATCCGGTCAGGTAGCTGATGTCCGAGTTCAACCCGCCGCCCGGGATCAGCAGCAGCGGAAACCCGCCCCCGGCCTCTTCGTAATGAATCCGGACATCACCCTTTTCATAGAACGGCATGGCAATTCCCCCTCATTCTCGGCTTGACGTGACGGCCCACGTCCCACAACGCCCAGCCCTCTATATCAGCCCCAGCTCATCGCAGTGGATCAAGCCGTCCCATCCCACCACCTCCATGCGATCGCCGCAAACCACCCAGATCATGCCGGAGTTACTGCTTTTCACACGCAAGTATTCGCACTTCATTGACGGGCACCGGAGCAAGCTCCTGATTTCCCATCTCTATGCGCGTAGCGACCTTGCGGTCCCGGTTCTCCCGCTCCTCGGGATACCAGTCATAGATGTTCACTGCGGTGTTACGGCCGCGTCCGATGACGTTTCCGCAGACGCAGACCATCTCGCGGACCTTGAGATTGCGCATCTCGCGGTGCAGCGCGTGACAGAGACAGCAGCGTTGGCTGCTCGGGAACCAAGGATCGACCTTGATGACCTCGCGACCTCGCCAGTCGGCCTTGTATTGGCAGAGCGTGACCAGCCGGGACATCCCGGCATCGGCCACCGAAAGGGCGAGATGCTGGTTCTGGGCCCTACCCCTCACGTTCGGCGTCTCGACCTTGAGCACATCGGCCTTGGTTGTGAGCCGATGCGACATCTGATGCAGCACGTCCTTCCGGCGATCTAGCCCCGCACTGGCAGATCTACAGCAGCACCAGGTCGTCCCGGTGGATGATCTCATCCCGCCCGCGCCAGCCCAGGATCGCCTCGATCTCATCCGACCGGTGCCCGATGATCCGCTCGGCATCGCCGCTCGCATACGCGCTCAACCCGCGTGCCAGGGCGGCGCCCGCGGCGTCCACCACGACCACCGGATCGCCCCGCTCGAACGCCCCTGTCACGCCCCGCACGCCCGCCGGTAGCAGAGACCGCCCGCCGCGTAGCGCCTGCGCGGCGCCGGCATCCACTAAATAGCTCCCGAGCGGCGCCAACGCCCCCGCGATCCAACGCTTGCGCGCATTTCGCCCCTCCGGTGACGGCAGGAACCAGGTGGACCGCGCGCCATCGGCCAGCGCCGCCAGCGGATGTGCCATGTCGCCGCGTGTGATCGCCATCGCACACCCTGCCTGCGTCGCGATCCGCGCCGCCACCAGCTTCGTGCGCATCCCGCCCGAGGAGTACCCCGGCGCCGGCTCCCCCCCCATCGCCTCGATCTCTGACGTCACCGCCTCGACCACCGGAATATGTTTCGCCTCCGCATCCCGCCGAGGATCGGCCGTATAGAGCCCATCAATATCCGACAGCAGCACGAGCTGATCGGCCTGCATCATCTCGGCGACGCGCGCAGCCAGCCGGTCATTGTCGCCGAACCTTATCTCCGCTGTCGCAACAGTATCGTTCTCGTTGATCACCGGCACACAGCCCAGCCCGAGCAACGTGTTCAGGGTCTCCCGCGCGTTGATATACCGCCGCCGGTCCTCGGTATCGTCCAGCGTCAGCAGCAACTGCGCCGCCGTCAGCCCGTTCGCGGATAGCGCCTCGCTCCACGCCTGCGCCAGCCGGATCTGCCCGACCGCTGCGGCCGCCTGCTTCTCCTCCAGCTTCAGCCGCCGCCGCGTCAGCCCCAACGTCCGCCGCGCCAGCGCGATCGCCCCCGAGGACACCACGATCACCGCCGTCCCTCGCGCCCGCAGCGCCGCGATATCGGCCGCCACCGACGCCAGCCATGCCGCCCGAGGCGCCGCCTCCTCTGGATCGACCACCATCGCGCTGCCGATCTTCACCACCAGCCGCTGGGCGGATGACAGCGACGGGATCATAGCGCCGCGACTCCCTCCCCGCTCGCGGGGAAGGGCCGGGCTGAGCGGACATCCACCCGCGCCTCGTTGATCATCCCCTGCAGCGCCCGCAGCACCTCTTTCACGCCCTTGCCCGTCGCCCCGGACAGCACCATTACCCGCGCCCCGGACGCCTTCTCCAGCGCCACTCGTCGCGCACTGACCTCCCGGGGCGTCATCGCGTCCGTCTTGTTCAGCCCGATCAGCTCCGGCTTCTCCCCCAGCCCCCCCCCATACTCCGCCAACTCCCGCCGCACCGTCCGCCAGGTCCGCACCACATTCCGCGCCGCGCCATCCACCAGATGCAGCAGCACCGCGCACCGCTCGATATGCCCGAGGAACCGGTCCCCGAGTCCGGCGCCGTCATGTGCGCCCGCGATCAGCCCTGGGATGTCCGCCAGCACGAATTCCTCGGTCGCCGACAGTCGCACCACCCCCAACTGAGGATGCAGCGTGGTGAACGGATAATCCGCGATCTTCGGCTTCGCTGCGCTCGCCGCCGCTAAGAACGTGGACTTCCCCGCGTTCGGCAGCCCCACCAGCCCGGCATCGGCGATCAACTTCAGCCGCAGCCAGACCCAGCGTTCCTCGCCCGGCCAGCCCTTGTCGGCCCGCCGCGGCGCCCGGTTCGTCGAGGACTTGAAGTGCGTGTTGCCAAACCCGCCGTCACCGCCCTTCAGCAGCAGTACCCGCTTGCCCGGCTTGTCGAGGTCGGCCAGCAGCGTCTCCTGGTCCTCGGCCAGGATCTCGGTGCCCACCGGCACCTTCACCACCACGTCGGGCGACCCGGCTCCGGTCTTGTCGTTGCCGCTGCCGCTGCCGCCCTTCTTGGCACGGATGTGCTGCGTGTAGCGGAAGTCGATCAGCGTGTTCAGGTTCGGCACCGCCTCGACGATGATGTCGCCGCCCTTGCCCCCATCGCCGCCATCCGGCCCGCCGAACTCGATGTATTTCTCCCGCCGGAACGCAGTCACACCGTTCCCGCCATCGCCGGAGCGCAGGTAGATTTTGGCCTGGTCAAGGAATTTCATCACCCACCACAACGAAAACGGGGGCCGGCTGCCGCCGACCCCCGTGAAACAGACAAACCGGGACCGACGCGCTTATTCGGCGGCCACCGGCAACGGTCGCACCGACACATGCACGCGGCCTTCAGCCTTGCGTGTGAACTGCACATGCCCGTCGACCAGCGCGAAGATCGTGTGATCGCGGCCCAGCCCGACATGCTGGCCCGGCTTCCACTTGGTACCGCGCTGGCGAAGGATGATGTTGCCGGCAACCACTTCCTGGCCGCCCGACTTCTTGATGCCCAGGCGCCGACCTTCCGTGTCGCGCCCGTTGCGAGATGACCCGCCTGCCTTTTTATGTGCCATGGCCCGCGCTCCTTCTACGCTGCCGAGATCGCGCCCACGCGCAGCACGGTCACGTGCTGGCGATGGCCGTTTTTCCGACGGCTGTTCTGCCGGCGGCGCTTCTTGAAGATGATGACCTTGTCCAGCCGGTCCTGTGCGATCACTGTCGCGGTGACCGAGGCGCCCGCGATCACCGGGGCGCCCAGCGTCAGGTTACCTTCACTGCCAACCGCCAGCACGTCGGTGAACGTCACCGTCGCGCCCGGCTCGGCGTCCAACTTCTCAACCTTCAGCACGGCGTCCGGGGTGACGCGGTACTGTTTTCCGCCGGTGCGGATCACGGCAAACATCTCAGCAGGTCCCTTTGGTCAACGCCCCTCGGGCCGCCAGGAAAGCCCGGCCGCCGGGAGCGCGGCTTATAGCGGCGGGGGCAGCGGTGTCAATGACATCGGGCCCTGGGTCAGCCTGAATTTCCATCATCGGTCGGAGAACTACGACTTTCTGGCGCCGCTTGAGGATTCCATGAAACTGCTGCCCCCGGACCAACAGGCTTGTAGGCGCTCCCCGATGCGCTGGCACGCATCGGTCGGGACCCCGTCGGGTTGATCGCCCTAATGCGCCGTCGCGCGACGGGAGTGGGCAGCGAGCTTGCCCTCGCGTGCGATAGGCGCGTTGCGAGCCGCGAGAAGGCAATCCTCTCGCAATGGGAAGTTGGCGCGGGGCTCGTCCCGGGCGGCGGCCCGATGGCCCGTCTGCCGCGTCTGACGGGTCTGGGTCGTGCACTGGAGGTGCTGCTCGGGGCTGACGATATCCGCGGCGATCTCGCGGAACGTTACGGCTACGTCAACCGATCGCTTTCCGACGCCGAGCTTGATGTGTTTGTCGACGCGTTGGCGACGCGGATCGCATCGTTCGCTAAACCGGCCATCGCCGATACGAAACGCCTGGTTGGTGTGGCCAGTCTGCCATCCGATGCGGAGATCGCTCCCGAGTGGGATGCCTTCATGGCTGCGCCGCACCGCCCGGCGAGCCAGACGCGGATCAAATCGTTGATAGAGCGTGGTTTCCATCGACCCAGCGATGTTGAAAGTCGGCTTGGATATCACGTCGGCCAGTTAGTCTTACTGTGTCATAAAATGCTTGCCCGATTCGACATTGGTTTGTCAGTGATGGAGATTCTCACTCGTGGAGGCGGGTTGTGGGTCTCGAATCCAAGGCGGGCGGTAGCGAATCACGGTTTGCCGCCTACGTCGAGGC
>DATHNE010000282.1:0-7901 GCA_035486355.1 Acetobacteraceae bacterium | reverse complement strand
TTGCATACCCATCCGCGATCGTCAGAAGGTCTCGGTGGAAATGCATCGTTGCTTTGGGTTCGCCAGTCGTACCCGACGTGAAGCCGAGCAGCGCTACATCGTCGCGCCCAGTGGCCACGGCGGTGAACCTGACTGATTTGCCGAGGGCCAGACGGTCGAGCTCGGCGTCGTGGTTGGCGGTTCCGTCGAAACTGATGACTGCCTTCAGGAATGTGCTGTCCTTGGCGCAGGTGACCAGGTCACCTAGCAGCCGCGTGTCGCAGAGGGCCAGGGAGATTTCGGCCTTGTCAATGATCTTCTTCAGCTCACCAGCGCGCAGCATCGGCATGGTGTTGACCACGACAGCGCCCGCCTTCGTGGCCGCCAGCCAGCAGGCGACCATGGCCGGGTTGTTCGCCGAACGGATCAACACGCGATTGCCGGGTCTGACCCCGTAATCCTCGACCAACGCGTGCGCGATGCGGTTGCTCCAGTCGGTCAGCTCCTTATAGGTGCGGCGCCGGCCGTTGCCGATCAGCGCCGTATTGTCGCCGAACCCCTTGCTGACCATGGCATCAGTGAGCTCGACGGCAGCATTTAATTGCTCTGGATACTCGAAGCCATCGCACAGAAAGTGCGGCCACTCGTGCTGGGGCGGAAGCTTGTCGCGTGTAAACGAATCCACATGCGCCGATGATCCCAGCATCTCAGCCCTCCACAAGTCTTTGCCCGGCGATAGGCATCTCATCGTTAACGTCGAGTGCTAGCGCCTTCTTCACATGCGGCTCGTTCTTGCGTCTCTTCCAGAGAATGAGATGGGCCTCACTGGTCACCGCAGCGCTCTCGTCCGATTCACGAGCCCATGCTTAGAACGAGCCCAGGCTTAGAATAAGTAATGGTTGAGACATGAGATTAAGTGAGTCTAAGCTTCTCGCCAAGCCAGTTGACGGAGAGGCGCGATGACAGCCTGCATCTTGGCACAGCCGACCGCAGCGTGAACGTGTATCACGCAGACCTGATAGCGCCCGGCGATATGGTGCACGTCCAGATCGGCATGAACGACCTGCCGGAGGTCACGTGAGACGCATCGTGGGCACTGCACGCCGCCTCGACCAGCCCGAAGATGTCGCGCGCGCGGTGGTGCCATCGACAGATACGCCCAGCGGCGTCATTGCCGGGCAGGCGGTGTTCGAGCGCGATGGAGCACGTGTTGGAAGTCTTCGTTTGTGACCAATTTTCGTGAACGGCTGATCTACGATGCCGAGCACGGAGAGTACCGCGACGGAGTCATTCGCTACATGATGATCCGGCCCGACGCGCTGATGGGAATGATTGCCGAGCTGCCAGAGGACGTACGACCGCTCGCGTTGGAGGCATTCGTGCGCGCGATCCACCGCTTTGGCCAGCGTTCCGCACGCAGCTATCAGGCGGCCGGGGCCGCGGATGCGGCAGCGTTGCTTCGGGTGATCGAGGAGACCGCACCGCAGCTTGGCTGGGGATGTTGGCGACTGGAGCGCACCTTGGATGGGCTGACGCTGACCGTGGAGAACAGCCCATTCGCGACGGGTGCGGGACGCAGTCCGTACCCGGTCTGCGCGCCAATCCGCGGTATGCTGGCGGCGGTTGGCGAGCTGGCGATGGGCGAACCTGTGGCAGTGTCAGAGACGGAGTGCGTCGCCATCGGCGCGCCCAGCTGCCGATTCTCCGTCAGTCGCGTCGCTGCACCTCCCGCGACGACGGCAGCACCATCTCGCTAGAATATAGCAGTTCATCGCCGCAGTTCACCAGCGGCAGCGCTATGGCCGCGGACCCCGCTTCGTTGGTCGCCACGCGCCTCTCTGCGATACGCCGTGGCGTACCGATCAGCGGGTAGCTAACGGCGCCGAAAGGCGCAGCCTGCCTCGCATGGCCGATTGTCGCCAGCGCCTCTGCGGCGAATACCAGATGATCCATCGGGACATGCACGATGGCAAACAGCGCGATCCGCGTGGTCCGACTGGCAAGAGTGGCGGCCCCAGTCAGCATCTCAAACGACGTATCGCGGATATTTGTTGCGATAACAATCCACTTAAAGTGGACCATTGGCTGGGAGAATCCCGGCCCGCACGAAAGGTCATCTGGTCAACTGCCGCCACTTCGGCCGCTCCACACCTCACCGCTCCGGCACGCGGATCACCCTTAGGCCGCCATATGGCATTTGCGGAGAAGAAACCCAACCTGAGCCGGTCAAGGCACGCATCAGGTGGGAGCGGACACGCAATGGCGATGCTCGGGATTTATCGCGGCCTTGCTTGGACGAAATCAGGTGAGATATAAAACATCGACCAGAAGGTGATGTCACTCATGCGGATCGTCTGCGCAGGCGGCGGACCGGCGGGATTGTACTTCGCGATCCAGATGAAGCGGCGCGATCCGTCGCACCGGATCATCGTGATCGAACGCAATCGCCCGCATGACACATTCGGTTGGGGCGTGGTGTTTTCCGATGAAACGCTGCGCAACCTGGAGGGCGCCGATCCCCCGACCACGAAGGAAATCCTTGATAGCTTCGCACACTGGGACAACATCGACATCCATTTCAAGGGTCGCACGATTACCTCCGGCGGCCATGGCTTCTGCGGGATCGAGCGCAAGCGCCTGCTGACCATCCTGCAGCACCGCGCCGAGGATCTGGGGGTGGAGCTGGTTTTCCAGCGCGAGATAGCGGACGTTACAGAGTTCCCCGATGCAGACCTGATCGTTGCCGCGGACGGCGTCAACAGTCGGGTTCGTAGCCGCTACGCAGCGCATTTCGAACCACAGATCGACCTGCGAACGAACAAGTTCGTCTGGCTCGGCACGAATCGAATATTCGAGGCGTTCACCTTCATCTTCGTGGAAACGCAGTGGGGATGGTTCCAGGCGCACGCGTATCGGTTCAATTTCGATACGTCCACGTTCATCGTCGAGACCACGGAAGCGAATTGGCGTGCCGCTGGGCTCGATGAGCTCGACACGGCAGGCACGATCACCTTCTGCGAGCGATTATTCGCGCCGTGGCTCAAGGACGGGAAGCTGCTGGCGAATATGAACCATCTGCGCGGCTCGGCCTGGATCAATTTTCCGCGTGTGGCCAATCGGACCTGGGTAATGGGCAATGTCGCGCTGATGGGCGATGCCGCGCATTCAGCGCATTTTTCCATCGGCTCGGGTACCAAGCTTGCGCTGGAGGATGCAATTGCCTTGGCCCGCGCCTTCGATACGCACGGCACGGATGTATCTGCGGCGCTGGCCGCCTATGAAACCGAACGCAAGACCGAGGTCCTGCGCATCCAGTCGGCAGCACGTAATTCCACCGAATGGTTCGAGAACGTGGCGCGCTACACGCATCTGGAACCGGAACAGTTTGCCTATTCTCTACTGACTCGCAGCCAACGCATCAGCCATGAGAATTTGCGACTGCGTGATCGTCCGTGGCTGGAGGGGGTGGAGCGGTGGTTGGCCGAGCGCGCGGAGTATCCGACACGCCAGCCGGTCCCACCGATGTTCCTACCGTTCCGCCTGCGTGACATGCGACTTGAGAACCGCATCGCGGTCTCACCGATGGCGACCTACAGCGCGCGGGACGGAATGCCGAACGACTTCCATCTGGTGCATCTCGGCGCCCGCGCGCTGGGCGGCCCGGCGTTGGTGTTCACCGAAATGGTCTGCGTCACCCCTCAGGGCCGCATCACGCCGGGATGCGCGGGATTGTGGTCGGCGGCGCAGATGGCAGCCTGGGCGCGCATCGTCGATTTCGTGCATGCCCAGTCGACCGCGAAAATTTGCCTGCAGCTCGGCCATTCCGGTCCGAAGGGTTCAACGCAGCTTGGGTGGGAGGAGATGGACGCGCCGCTGCCGGACGGGAACTGGGAGTTGCTCGCGGCTTCGCCGGTCCAATGGAGCCCACGCAATCAGACCCCGCGGCCGATGACGCGCGATGACATGGACACGATGCGCAACGCGTTCGTGACTGCGACGCATTACGGCGCACAGGCGGGTTTCGACATGATCGAGTTGCACGCCGCGCACGGCTACCTACTCTCGGCGTTCTTGTCGCCGCTGACCAATCAGCGAACCGACGCCTACGGCGGATCGCTGGAGAATCGGCTGCGCTTCCCGCAGGAGGTGTTTCGCGCCATGCGCACGGCGTGGCCGGCGCACAAGCCAATGTCGGTGCGCATCTCGGCGACCGACTGGGTCGAGGGGGGCATCACCGGCGACGACGCGGTGGAGATTGCCCGCGCGTTCAAGGACGCGGGCGTCGACCTGATGGATGTATCCGCCGGCCAGACCTCGATCCGGGCACGGCCGGTTTACGGGCGGATGTTCCAGACGCCGTTCGCCGACCGTATCCGCAACGAGGTCGGGGTTGCGACGATGGCCGTAGGCAACATCACCGAACCTGACCATCTGAATGCGATTATCGCCGCTGGGCGCGCCGATCTGTGCGCGCTCGCGCGCGCGCATTTGTCCGACCCGCACTTCGCGCTGCGCGCGGCGGCCGGGTTGGGGTACGCGGACCAGTGGTGGCCGCGGCAGTATCTGGCCGGCAAGGCACAGATCGAACGGCTGGCTGGGCGCGCGGACCTGGATTATTCGGCGGTGATATGAATCCGCGGCGGACGACCAAGCTACAGCCAGCAAGTCGTAGCTGGCCGGCCTGCCCCGACGGCCACACTGAAGGCACACGTGGTCTCGGAAGGCCGCTGTCGTGACACCCGCGATTGAGGCAACAGGCAACGGACCGCTACGCGGTCTGACCGCGCTCGTCACGGGTGGCGCGAAGGGGATTGGGCTGGCGATCGCCCGCCGCCTTGCCGCCGATGGCGCCGCGATCATGCTAATCGGCCGCGATGGCGCGGCGCTGCAGCAGGTCGCCGGCGAACTCGGCGCGCGCCACGCCGTCGCCGACGTGACAGACCATGCAACATTTGGCGACGCCATCGCCGCACTTGGTGCGTGCGACATCCTGGTTAACAACGCCGGGGCAGCGATCTCCAAGCCGTTCGCGAAGCACGCGATAGATGACTTTCAGGCGATGCTGGCGGTGAACCTTCTGTCGGCGGTTGTCGCATGCCAGGCTGTGCTGCCAGGCATGCGCGCACGGCACTTCGGACGCATCATCAACATTGCCAGCACCGCCGGATTGAAGGGTTATGCTTATGTCACCGCCTATGCGGCAGCCAAACATGCACTGGTTGGTTTCACCCGAGCGCTGGCGCTGGAGACGGTGAAAGATGGGATCACGCTGAACGCGGTCTGTCCCGGATTTACCGAGACTGACATGCTGGCCCGTGCGGTCGCGACCATTACCGCCGCCGGCGGCGGCTCGGCGGAGGAAACGCGGCACAAGCTGGCGTCAGGCAACCCTGCCGGGCGGCTGGTTCAGCCGGAAGACGTCGCCGAGGTGGTCGCTTTCCTGTGCCGACGCAATGCCGGCGCAATGACCGGCCAGGCGATCGCCGTGGCCTACGCAGAGGTATGAATGACTGATCAAAATGAAACCGGCCAGCGCGTACTGCAACCTTCGTCATGGGTGCACCCACGCGGCTACGCGAACGGGATCGTGGCCGAGGGCGAAACCATTTTTCTTGCCGGCCAGGTGGGTTGGGACGCGAACGGGCACTTCGTCGACGGCCTGGTCGATCAGGTGGGCCAGGCGTTGACCAACATCGTGATCCTGCTCGCCGAGGCCGGGGCGGCGCCGCGGCATCTGGTGCGGCTCACCTGGTATCTCACCGATCTGCGCGCCTACTGTGACAATCAAACGGCAATCGGCGCGGTCTACCGCGGCATCATCGGCAAGCACTTTCCAGCCATGTCGGCGATCGGCGTCACCCAACTGGTAGATCCGGCGGCGCTGGTGGAGATCGAGGCGACCGCCGTTCTGCCGCCGCAGCATGTGCAGGGCGCGGCGCTGGGAAAACCGGGCACCTGGCACAACGGCGCTTGAAATAACCCTGCCCGTGCGCAAAGCGTCGTCGGGCCGATCGGCCGGCGGGGAGAGTTGGATGACATCGCGTCGGTTCGCAGCCGCTGCGGCTATCGGTATTCTCGGTACGTCGGCGACCACCCAGGCGCAGATCAAGATTGGCGCTATCCTGTCGATCAGTGGCGCGACCGCCTCGATGGGCGTGGGCTACAAAGGCGCGTTCGATTTCTTCCCGAGTGAAATCGCCGGGCAGAAAGTTGAATACATCCTCCGCGACGATGCGACGGGCGCGAGCACCGCATTCACCATCGCGTCGAAGATGATTTCCGAGGACCACGTGGATGCCTTCATCGGCCCGTTATTGACGGCGTCGGATGCGGCGGTGACGCCGCTTGCCAACCAGGCACACGTGCCGATGCTCGCCATGGCGCCTCATGAATACGATCCGAGGCCGACGTGCGCAGCACGGATCGGAGACCATCCCGCATCGCGCCTGCACGAACTGCTGCCGTGGAACTGGCCCATCCGCGACATCGCCATCGGCGCATAGCACTCGTCCAACCGCGGCGCTGGACGGATGCTTACGTCGCGACAGATGCGCACGGCATAGGATTAGGTGCTATTCCCTAGCCTGGCAGCCGAGAACGACACGCCGACTTACGGCGGAGGAGGCGCGCGAAATGGCCGCGAATATCGTCGGCTTCTTCCAACGACTGCATGAATGGGAGCTGGCAAATCGACCGCAGCGCAAAAGGGAGAGCCGTGACGGCGCAAAGAAAGTCAGAGGTGCGTGATTACTCCGATGGGCCGCGAGCCGGATCGGCCATTTTTGCCAAAATGCACCCATAATGATATCATCGATATCACTGGTCTCATGGAGGGTCGTATGGCTGGCAATCTGCACGTGCGCAACCTGGATGACGAATTGATTACCAAACTAAAACGGAGAGCTGCACGGCACGGCCGCTCGGCCGAAGCCGAGCATCGAGAGATCCTCCGGCAGGCTCTAGTTGGCGAAGAAGAGCCGTCCTTCGACAAGCTCGCCGCCGACTTACGCGAGCTGACGAAGCATCGGCAGCAGACTCCTTCGGAGTTCCTCCTCCGCGAGGGACGTGACGAGCGGTGAACACACGCGTCATCGACGCCAGCATTGCCGTCAAATGGGTCGTGGAGGAAGAAGGGACGCTCCAAGCGTTGGCGCTCCGCCGGCAGGCGAGGCTAATCGCGCCCGAGCTCCTGGTGGCCGAATGTGCAAATATCCTTTGGATGAAAGTCCGGCGAAACGAGCTTTCCACGGATGAAGCCCTTCTCGCGGCGCGGCTTCTGCAAGCGGCAGAGATCGAGCTGTCGCCGACGCGCTCCTTGCTGGAGCCTGCGACGCGCATTGCGGTCGAACTCGATCATCCAGCCTATGACTGTCTCTATCTCGCCCTGGCATTCGAACGTGATTGCCAGTTTGTCACCGCCGACGAGCGCCTCCTACGCAAGCTTGGCGGGAGGCACCGGAGCCGGTTTCGTGATAAAGTGATCGCCTTGACCGAACCAGCAGGCCGCCCGGACGAGCCAACACCGAGGCGAAGACGGCCCCGATCATCGGAGCGCGGCGAGCGATAAGTCGTAAAGCCAAGGCCAAGCCGATCAAAGAGACTGCGAAGGCGCGTGTCTATGCGCGTGTTTCCTCCAAGGAGCGGGAGAAGGAAGGCTTCTCGATTCCCGCTCAGCTTAAATTACTGCGCGAATACGCCGCGACGAACGGCATCACCATCCTCAACGAATATGTCGACATCGAGACGGCACGACAGAGTGGACGTGCCAGCTTCGGCGAGATGGTGAAATATTTCCTCAAGTACCCAGGTATCCGCGCCCTGCTGGACTGCCGGTCACCCGTGCGTGGCTGGGTTGTACGGGGACCAATACGACGAAAGAACGCCAGCCCGATGGCCACTCCAGCGCGACTATGCCGCCGGCG
>DATHNE010000281.1:0-5640 GCA_035486355.1 Acetobacteraceae bacterium | reverse complement strand
CTGCGACGCGACGATGCCGCGTTCGCCGATGCCGCGCGAGCAGCGCTGCGGCGCGCGCTGGGCCGGCGCCTCCAGAAGCGCCCGCTGGTGGATGTGCACCTGCTGCGGGTCTAGACGACGAAGGTTTCCTCTCCCGCTTTGCGGGAGAGGGTAGGGTGAGGGTGACGCATGTGCCCCGCTGTCCCTCTCCCGGCCTTCTCCCACCGCGTGGGAGAGGAGATGTTGGAGGGCCCATGTCCGACTCGCCGCCATTGCCAGCCTGGCGCGGCGTGGTGCAGGCCACGTTGCGCGCCAGCGTGTCCGACCGAGTGGCGCTCGCCGCCGCGGGCTGTGCGTTTTTCGCGACGCTCGCGCTCTTCCCGGCCATGAGCATGCTGATTTCCATCTATGGCCTGGTGTTCAATCCCCGCGGCGTCGAAGTCCAGGTGCTGTGGCTCCACGACCTGCTGCCACCCGCCGCCTACTGGCTGATCGCCGACCGGCTGCATCACCTGGTGAGCCAACCGCCTATGCGCCTCGGCGTCGGCCTCGGCGTCAGCATCGTGCTGACGTTCTGGACGGCGGCGGTCGGCGTGCGCTCGATGCTGTCGGCGCTGACCATTGCCTATGGCGGACAGGAACGCCGAGGCTTCCTGCGGTTCCAACTGGTGTCGCTGACCATGACGCTGGTCGCCATACTGGGCGGGGTGATGGCGATCGCCATCCTGGTCGGCATGCCCGCGCTGTTCCGGTTCGTCACGCCGTGGGTTTGGCGGATGCGGGTGGTGCATCTGGCGAGCGTGTTGGTGTTGCTCGGGTGCGCCGGGCTTGCGCTGGGGTTGCTGTACCGTTTCGGGCCAGCCCGCCCCCATCTTGCGCGCCCCCATCTTCCGCACCCGCATCTTCCGCACCCGCATGTTGCGCACCCGCATCCGGCGCGGCACTGGATCACGCCCGGCAGCCTGCTGGCGCTGGCGTTATGGTTGCTCGCCTCCGGACTGCTGTCATTCTACATCGATCACATTGCCATGTTCGGCGTCACCTATGGGCCCCTGGGCGCGGTGGCGGCGATCATGCTGTGGTTCTTCGTCACCACCTATGCCGCGCTGCTGGGGGCCGAGCTCAACGCCCAGCTTGACCGCCTGTCAGCGCCCGGCGACGTGGAGCACGCCGCGCTCATGTCGCGGGCGGTGTGAGGACGTTCGATGGGTTGGTTCACAGGCTGCGTGCTGTACCTGCTGATCTGGTGGATCGTACTGTTCGCCGTGCTGCCATTCGGCGTTCGGCCGGCGAGCGATCCCGATCCGCATGCCGGCTGGCGCGGCGCGCCAGAGCACCCACGGTTGCTGAAGAAGATCATCATCACCACGCTGATTGCCGCGGTGGTCTGGTTCGGCGCCTACCTGCTGATCAGCAGCGACTACATAAGCTTCCGCCACGGCATGTTCGCCGCGCCGCAGGACTGAACGCGCACCTTGCCGGTTACTGCGATCGCCCGCGGCAGGCGTCGGATGCCAGCAGCACCCACGCCCCGACAGTCCGCACCGGATGGAAGTCGGCCAGCAGCGTTTTCCCGATTTCCCGGATCCAGGGATTGTCGTCGCGGGTAGGCGCCGCGGAGAGCAGCCGCTCGACCAATCCGGGGGCGGCGACCGCGAAGCACAATCGGCCGTCGCGCACCGCCTGCGTCACCGGAGCCAGGTCGAAATGCCCGGACACCGCGGAGCTTCCCAGCACCTCCACCGGCACAAATGCTGCACGCTCCGGTATAAAAATCATCGCCGACGTATCCAGCACCATGATGAACTGGTCACGCAATTCCGCATCCGCGGCGAGCGCGTGGCCGCCCGCGTAAAGCTCCTGGCGGGACGTCATCGCGGACCAGAGGGTTGGCCGATTGCCGTAGATCGAGATGGCTTCCACCGCGATGATGAGGCCCAGCACCACCACGGCCAGGCCTCGCTGCCGGCTTCCTCCGAGTGGCGCCGCGAGACAGGGCGCCATGCCGGCGATCAACATGCAGCCAACCAGGAATTCGTCGAGGTAGTTCACTGACGAGCCGTACTTGACCGCCAGCCCGGCGCCCACGATCAGGTACCACAGCGTGGCAAGGCCGATCGCGCGTGGCCGCCAATCCGCACTACGCGCCGCGTCCCGGTATGCCAGCCCGGCGGCAACCAGCAGCGGCAATCGGTACACAATTGCCGGTACATAGACGTCGTGGAACGCGTAAGAGAAATCGATGCCGTTGCCAAGCCCGACAGCAAAGTTGCGTAGCATGGGAGGCGTCATGAACACCGCGCCGGCACCATAGACCGCCAGGCAGGCCACGACGTCTCGCAATTTCAGATTGCTCCATCCCTCGCGGGCGAAACGGACCCCCAATGGCAGCGGGAACAGGAACAGTGCGGTTTGCTTGGTATAGAAGCCCGCCAGCAACAGCATCGCGGACACCACCAGCATCCGCAGGCGGAGCGTCTCCGCGTATCGCATCGCCGCCCAAAGGCTCGCGGCGACCAGGAACAGGTATAGCGGGTCCGGCCGTGCAACGCAGGCCCAAGGACCGACCAGCACCGGCAGCAGGAACGCAAGAGTGAAGCGCGTCACCCGGCCGAGCCCGCTGTAGCGCGCCAGGATGGCGGCCATGACAAGACAGGTGCCCAGGGTCGCCGCAGTGGAGATTAGCCGGCCGGCCAGATAGATGCCGCGCAGATTGTCCTGTTGCAGTCCCAGCAATCGGCAAATCGCGACGCAAAGATCGTAGTAGATCGGGGCGTATTGGGTGACGACAAACGGAAACGCGCTGGGATCCCGGTACAGCGCCTCTCCCCCCAGCATATTCTGTATCGAGAAGATAACATTCTGCTCTTCGCCTGCGATCGTGATGCTGGCCGTATTGGCATAGACCGCCATCAGCACGATTGCCGGGCAGACGCTGCCGAGCAATGCGACCAGGTTCGCCGCGCGGTCGATCGCCATCGCCCCACCCGGCGTCCGTGTAGCGCAATGGCTCAGAGCGATACCTGCCGGCCGGTGATCGCGGACATAGAAGTCGAGGCGTGCGCCAACAGCTTCAGTCCAATCCGTCCAATGTTGAACACCAGATAGGCGCGCGGCCGGTGTCGCGTCCGCTGGGCGAAAGGTGTGCCGGCGGCATGGTGGGCCCGGCGAGCTCGCCAATCGGCTAAAAGATCAAGGCCAATCATGCAGAACCAAGGGCACGATAACAAAAGCGCAGGATAACAAATCGCAGGTCATGAGCTTCCGACCCATTCGCTGGCCGACGCAACCATACGGGGCGGCGATGCCCGGTCGCAAGCGCCGGCGGCATCACGGGTCCAGCGAGATCAGGAAGGATTTCGGCAGTGTGCCGGCCGCCGCCCAACTATCGGCCTACGGTATATTGACTCCCCCCCGAGCCGCCACTAGGTTCCGCCGCCTCCGCCGACCCCACCTCGCTTCGTTTGGGTCGCTGTCGTTCACTGGCTCTGGATGCATGCGGCGCCGCACCACGGTGCCTAGGCCGCACGCCGCATCTGACCCGCCTGTTGGGGAATGCCCCGACCCGGCGGGCTACGCCTGTTGAAGGACGGCCCCACGACGCAGTGCTACAGGGGCGGCACGGAACAGTAGAAAGAGACAGAGGGTCAATGCCGACCATCAACCAGCTCATCGCCAAGGGGCGCGAGCCGCAGAAGACCCGGAACAAGGTTCCGGCCCTGCAGGGCTGCCCGCAGAAGCGCGGGGTCTGCACGCGCGTCTACACCACCACGCCGAAGAAGCCGAACTCGGCCTTGCGCAAGGTGGCAAAGGTGCGCCTGACCAACGGCTACGAGGTGGTCAGCTACATCCCGGGCGAGGGCCATAACCTGCAGGAGCACTCGGTCGTGCTGATCCGCGGCGGCCGCGTGAAGGACCTGCCGGGCGTCCGGTACCATATACTTCGCGGCGTGCTGGATACCCAGGGCATCGCCAAGCGCCGCCAGCGCCGGTCGCTGTACGGCGCCAAGCGGCCGAAGTAAGGGGGGGCCCGCGCATGTCCCGCCGCCGCCGCGCCGTCAAACGCGAGATCCTGCCGGACGCCAAGTTCGGCGACGTCGTGCTCAACCGTTTCATGAACGCGCTGATGTACGACGGCAAGAAGTCCGTCGCCGAAGGCATCGTGTACAACGCGCTGGATACGCTGAAGCGCCGCGGGGGTCCGCAGGCCGACGCGGTGCGCATGTTCCACGAGGCTCTCGACAACGTGAAGCCGGCCATCGAAGTTCGCTCGCGCCGGGTCGGCGGCGCCACCTACCAGGTGCCGGTGGAAGTGCGCACCGAACGCCGCCAGGCATTGGCGATCCGCTGGCTCATCGACGCCGCGCGCAAGCGGGGCGAGCACACGATGGAGGAGCGGCTTTCCAACGAGCTGCTGGACGCGGTGAACAACCGCGGCGCGGCGGTGAAGAAGCGTGAGGACACCCACCGCATGGCCGAGGCCAACAAGGCCTTCAGCCATTATCGCTGGTAGATGCAGGACACCTAGGGAACCCGATCGGGAAGCCACGGAGACAACACTATGGGCAAGGCGAGATTTACCCGTAACAAGCCGCACTGCAACGTCGGCACGATCGGTCACGTGGACCATGGCAAGACGTCGCTGACCGCCGCGATCACCAAGATCCTGGCGAAGACCGGCGGCGCCACGTACACGGCATACGACCAGATCGACAAGGCACCCGAAGAGCGCGCCCGCGGCATCACCATCGCCACCGCGCACGTCGAGTATGAGACGCAGAACCGTCACTATGCGCACGTGGACTGCCCTGGCCACGCCGACTACGTGAAGAACATGATCACCGGCGCGGCGCAGATGGACGGCGCCATCCTGGTGGTCTCCGCCGCCGACGGCCCGATGCCGCAGACCCGCGAGCATATCTTGCTTGCCCGCCAGGTCGGCGTGCCGGCGCTGGTGGTGTTCCTCAACAAGGTGGACATGGTGGACGATCCCGAGCTGATCGAGCTCGTGGAGATGGAGCTGCGCGAGCTGCTGTCGTCCTATCAGTTCCCCGGCGACGACATTCCGATCATCCAGGGCTCCGCGCTGTGCGCGCTGGAAGACCGCAATCCGGAACTCGGCGAGCAGGCTGTGCTGAAGCTGATGGCGGCGGTTGACGCCTACATCCCGCAGCCGGAGCGTCCGAAGGACCGGCCGTTCCTGATGCCGATCGAAGACGTGTTCTCGATCTCCGGCCGCGGCACCGTGGTGACCGGCCGTATCGAGCGCGGCATCGTCAAGGTGGGCGAGGAAGTCGAGATCGTCGGCCTCAAGGCCACGCAGAAGACTGTCGTTACCGGCGTCGAGATGTTCCGCAAACTGCTCGACCAGGGCGAAGCGGGCGACAACATCGGCGCGCTGCTGCGCGGCACCAAGCGTGAGGAAGTCGAGCGCGGCCAGGTGCTGGCCAAGCCCGGCAGCATCACGCCGCACACCAAGTTCAAGGCCGAGGCGTATATCCTGACGAAGGAAGAAGGCGGCCGTCATACGCCGTTCTTCACCAACTACCGTCCGCAGTTCTATTTCCGCACCACCGACGTGACCGGCGTGGTCACGTTGCCGGAAGGCACGGAAATGGTGATGCCGGGCGACAACGTGACGATGGATGTTGAACTGATCGC
>DATHNE010000280.1:0-6822 GCA_035486355.1 Acetobacteraceae bacterium | reverse complement strand
CAGCGCGATGATCTCGAGTTGTATCATCGTGGTACTTTTGCCGCGCTCGCTGATCCGCGATTGATCGAGCACCTTGTGAAGCTCGGCGTCACCGCGATCGAGCTGCTGCCATTGCACGCGTATCTGCAGGACCGCTTCCTGATGGAACGCAAGCTGGGCAACTATTGGGGCTATTCCACACTCTGTTTCTTCGCCCCCGAGCCGCGCTATTTCGCTGATCAGGCGAATATCGCGCACGAGATGCGCGCGGCGATCCGCCGGTTGCATGGAGCCGGGATCGAGGTGATTCTCGATGTCGTCTATAATCATACCTGTGAAGGCAACGAGCTTGGCGCGACCTTGTCTTGGCGCGGGCTGGACAATGCCAGCTACTATCGGCTGATCCCGGGCCATGAACGCCATTACGTTAACGACACGGGTACTGGCAACACGCTGAATCTGACCCATCCGCGCGTCTTGCAGATGGTGATGGACAGCCTCCGCTTCTGGGCGAACACCTACTGTGTGGATGGATTCCGCTTCGATCTCGGCAGCACGCTTGGCCGCGAGGACCATGGTTTCGACCCCGCCTCGGGATTTTTCGACGCGGTGCGCCAGGACCCAGAATTGTCCACGCTCAAGTTGATTTCCGAACCGTGGGACCTCGGACCGGGCGGCTACCAGCTCGGCAACCATCCGCCGGGCTTCGCCGAGTGGAACGACAAGTTTCGCGACGCGGTGCGACGCTACTGGCGTGGCGATGCGATGCTACGCCCAGAGATCTCCGCCAGGCTGATGGGTTCCAGCGAGCTATTCGAACAACGGCGACGGCGGCCGTGGGCCTCGATAAATTTTGTCACCGCGCATGATGGCGCAACGCTGCGCGATCTGGTGACCTATACAGAGCGGCACAACGAGGAGAATGGCGAAGACGGACGTGACGGCGCTTCGGACAATCTCTCTGCGAATTGGGGGGCGGAAGGCGAGACCGAGGATCCGGCCATCAATGCACTGCGTGGCCGCGTCGTGCGGGCGATCCTCGCCACACTCTTCATCTCACACGGCACGCCGATGCTGCTTGGCGGCGACGAAATCGGACGGACGCAGCGCGGCAATAACAACGCTTATTGTCAGGACAACGAGATATCTTGGTACGACTGGCGCCCGGTCCTGCAGCCGAACCACCGGCATAGTAGCGGCACCCAAGGTCTCATCCCATTTATCGCACAGCTCGCGGCGTTGCGGCGCGCGCATCCGACATTGTGCAGCGTGCGCTTTCTGCACGGACAGCAGGAACTTCTACCCGGCGTCGCCGATGTCGCCTGGTTCGACGAAGCCGGCAATCTGCTCACGCAGGCGGCGTGGGAAGATCCGGTCGCGAAACTACTGGCCGTGCGTCGCGCCGCTGCCCTCAACGACGCCGATGACATGGTTGACATCACCCTGGCTCTGCTGAACGCGAGCGCGGAGGACCGGGAGTTCGTACTCGCTCCCCCCAAGCTGCCCTGGCGCATCGCGCTCGATACCGCCGCACCGGATCGGCAGGAGCAGGCGTTCGACGAGAGCAAGGTAACGGCGCAAGCGCGCTCCCTGGTGCTGCTGACCGCGACCGCCAGGAGAACTGCGGCATGAGCCACCATTTCGCTACAACGCCCCAGTTTGGTGCCAACCTGGTCGCCTTGGATCGCACCCGGTTCGTCCTTTGGGCACCGGATTGCGATCACGTGACGCTTGAAATCGCCGGGATGCGACCACTCGCGATGCAGGCGCGGGATGGACGCTTTGTTGCCGAGGCGCCATGTGGCGCCGGCGCGCGGTATATGTACCGCGTCCGGTCAGACCTTGCGGTCCCCGACCCGGCGGCGCGCGCACAGGCCGGGGACGTGCATGATGCCAGCCTTGTGGTCGACCCGCGCGCTTATGCGTGGCGCCATGCGGGCTGGCATGGCAGACCATGGCATGAGGCGGTGATCTATGAGCTGCATGTCGGGGCCGTTGGCGGCTTCACCGGCGCGACGCAATTGCTTCCCGCCCTGGCGGCACTCGGCATCACAGCGGTGGAGCTGATGCCAATCAACGATTTCCCCGGCCGGTGCAACTGGGGTTATGACGGCGTGCTGCCCTATGCGCCGGACACCGCGTACGGCACACCCGAGGAACTCAAGGCCCTGATCGACACCGCGCACGGGCTCGGGCTGATGGTGTTGCTCGATGTTGTGTACAATCATTTCGGTCCAGACGGTAATTACCTGCACGCCTACGCCAGCCCGTTCTTCCGCACCGATACGCCCACTCCGTGGGGCGAGGCGATCGATTTCCGCCGCCCGGAGGTGCGCTGCTTCTTCATCGACAATGCGCTGCTCTGGCTGATGGAATATCGTTTCGACGGGCTGCGGTTTGACGCGGTCCACACCATCCGTGAACGGGACTTCCTGCTGGAGTTGGCGCGGTCCGTGCGCGGTACCATCGAACCAGGCCGTCATGTGCATCTTGTGCTTGAGAATGACAACAACGATGCGGCGCTGTTACGTGGTGGATACGACGCGCAATGGTCCGATGATGGCCATCATGCGCTGCATGTATTGCTGACCGGCGAGCGGGGTGGCTACTACGCCGATTATCCGAACCCCGCCGAGGCGCTGGCGCGCGTGCTGCAGGAGGGTTTCGCCTACCAGGGTGAACCTTCTGCGTACCGCAAGGGAGAGCGTCGCGGTAGCCCAAGCACGGATCTGCCGCCGACCGCTTTCGTCATCTTCCTGCAGAACCACGACCAGATCGGCAACCGCGCGTTTGGCGAACGGCTCACCACACTGGCCGATCCCGCTGCTCTCACGGCGGCGACATTGCTGCTGCTGCTCGTGCCACAGATCCCCCTGCTGTTCATGGGTGAGGACTGGGGTGAGACGAAACCGTTCCTGTTCTTTACCGATCATAACGAAGAACTCGCTGTCATGGTGCGGGATGGACGGCGGCGGGAATTCGCGCATTTCGCTGACTTCGCCGACCCGGCGGCCAGGGAACACATCCCGGATCCCAACGATCCCGGAACATACCGCCGTTCGATCCCAACCCCCGCCGCCGAGCGCAGCCCCGCACAGCGCGAGGTGCAGGCGTTCTATGCCCGGATGCTGGCCCTGCGTGCCGCACACATCATGCCGCATCTGCCGGGGACGCGCGCACTGTCGGCGGAAGCGCTCGCCAACCGCGGTGTGCGCGCGGCCTGGCACCTCGGCAACGGAACGGAACTCACCATCGCCGCCAATTTCGGTCCCGACGCCCTGCCCTGTCGTCCCGGCAAGGGTGCCGTCCTCGCAGCCAGTTTCGATCCCCCCTTCCCTGCGGACCACATTCCCGCGCGCGGCGCGGTGGCGTGGCTGGAGCACCGGGCATGAGCGACATGGGCACGTTGGAACTCGCCCGGGCCGCCGGGCTGGCGGTGCAATGGACCGATCTGGAGAACCGATCGCGGACCGTCGAGATTGGCGTGCTGCGCGACGTGCTTGGCGCACTTGGTCTGCCGGCTGCGACCGCCGCGCAATGCCGCGGCAGCATGGCGGAACTGGCGCGCATCGAACGGGCACGGCGGCTGATCACGGCCGAGGTCGGCCAGCCTGTGGACCTTCCAGGTCGGCTGGGCGCGTGGCGGATCACGCTGGAAGACGGCAGAACACGTGAAGGCGATGGCGCCGCGCCGACCGCGCTGCCTGTCGGCTATCACCAGGTCGAGGCACAAGACTGGTCAGGCACGCTCGCCGTCGCACCGAAGCGTGGCTGGACGCTGGCGGATGCGGGTTCCGGCCGCCGCCTCGCCGGTCTGGCAGCCCAGCTCTACGCCTTGTCGCGGCGCGATGATGCCAGGTGCGGTGATTTTGCCGCGCTTGCCGAGCTGGCCCGCCGAGCCGCCACGCGCGGCATCGACGCGGTCGCCATCAGCCCGGTGCACGCGCTGTTCACCGCCGATCCCGGGCGCGCGGCGCCCTACGCGCCGTCCAGCCGGGTGGCGCTCAATCCGGTCTATACGGCCTGCGACGCGGGCCGGCCGGCGCCGGCGGACGGAGGGCTGATCGATTGGCCAGCGGTGGTCACGGCGCGTCTCGCCGCGCTCCGGCAGGATTTCACCCGTGATGCGGTGGGCCCGGGCTTTGCCGCCTTCCGACGGCACGCGGGGCCGGAGCTGCGCTGCCATGCATTGTTCGAGACGATCGCCGCCGCCGAGACCGCCAAGGGCGGCGTGTCGGACTGGCGGCGCTGGCCAACTGCGCTTGCCTCACCCCGCGGCGCGGCGGCCAGGCTCTTCGCGCGCGACACGGCGCAGGAAGTGGCCTTCCATCTGTACTTGCAATATCGCGCCCAACTGGGCCTTGCCGAAGCACAGCGCGCGGCACGGCGCGGCGGGATGCGGATCGGGTTGATCGCCGATCTCGCGGTGGGTGCCGACCCGGGCGGCAGCGACGCCTGGTTGGGACCCGAGGACATGCTGCGCGGGCTTTCGATCGGCGCACCGCCGGACGCGTTCAATCACGCGGGGCAAGGCTGGGGGCTGGTGAGCTTCTCCCCGTTCGGGCTGCTGCGCAGCGGCTTCTCGGGCTGGCTTCGCATGTTGCGTGCGGCGCTGGCCCATGCCGGCGGGGTACGGATCGACCACGCGATGGGGCTGGCGCGGCTATGGGTGATCCCCGACGGGGCTTCGCCCCAGGACGGTGTCTATCTGAGCTATCCCCGCGAGGACCTGATGCGGCTGCTCGCGCTGGAATCGTTCCGTCACCGGGCCGTGGTGCTGGCCGAGGACCTTGGCACCGTGCCGGTGGGGTTCCCCGAGCAGTTGGTAGCCAGCGGCATGGCGGGGCTTCGCGTGCTGTGGTTCGAGCAGGTGGCGGGCGGCGGGTTCCGGCCCCCGGGAGCCTGGAGCCGCGAGGCGGTTGCCATGACCTCCACCCACGACCTGCCGACGGTCGCGGGCTGGTGGAGCGGACGGGACATCGCCTGGCGCGAGCGGCTTGGGCTGCGGCACGAGGGCGAGGCGGCACGGCAGCGCGCGCGCCACCAGCTCTGGCATAGCTTCCGTGCCGCGGGCACGGCGGACGGTGACCTGCCCGGACCCGGCGATGGCGGCAAGGTTGCCACCGCGGCGACGGGCTTTATCGGCCGGACGGCTTCGCGGCTCGCGTTGCTGCCACTGGAGGACGCACTTGCCGTGGAAGAGCAGCCGAACCTGCCAGGCACGATCTCGGGCCATCCCAACTGGTGCCGCCGGCTGCCGGTGCCGGTCGAAACCATGCTTGACCGGCCGGATGTCGCCGCGCGGCTGCACGTATTGCGCACGGGGCGCGGCAATCCATGACGCAAGCCGAGCCGCCGCGTGCCACCGCCCGGCTGCAGTTCCATCCCGGTTTCACACTCGCTGATGCGGAACGGGTGGTGCCGTATCTCGCCAGGCTCGGCATCAGCCATCTGTATGCCTCGCCGCTGTTCGCGGCGTGCCGGGGCTCGACCCATGGCTACGACGTGGTCGACTACGCAACGATCAATCCCGCGCTTGGCGGACGCGCGGGGCTTGAGCGCCTCGTTGCAGCAATTCATCGGCATGGCATGGGGTTGGTGCTGGATATCGTGCCGAACCACATGGCCGCCGACGCAATGCAGAACCCGTGGTGGCGGGACGTGTTGGCGAAAGGACGCCGGAGTGCCTACGCGGCGTTCTTCGATATCGACTGGTCTCCACCGCAACCTTGGCTGCGGGGCAAGGTGCTGCTGCCCGTTCTCGGCCGGCCCTATGCCGAGGCGCTCGCCGACGGTGAAATCCGGTTCGATCGCGAGACAGGTGCCATCGCGTATTTCGACCACCGCTTCCCGCTTGCCGACGGCACCGCGGAGGCTGGCGACCTGGCGGCCGTGCTGGCGGCGCAGCACTATCGGCTGGCCTGGTGGCGCACCGCGGGGGACGCGATCAACTGGCGCCGCTTCTTCGATATCAACGGGTTGGTCGCGCTGCACGCGGACCGGGCCCTGGTGTTTGACGCGACCCATGGGCTCGTCGTGGAGCTGTTCGCCACTGGATTGATCGACGGGGTGCGGGTGGACCATGTGGACGGCCTGGCTGATCCCGCCGCCTATTGCCGCCGGTTGCGCCGCGCGCTGGCCAAGGCCGGCGGGCGGCGGCCTTACATCGTGGTGGAGAAGATCCTTGCCGCCGGGGAGGATCTGTCTGCCGCGTGGGAAACGGACGGCACCACCGGCTATGATTTCATGGCCGAGGTGGGTGGGCTGTTGCACGACCCGGCCGGCGAGGGTCCGCTCACTCAGCTTTGGGCACGGGTCACCGGAAGCAGCGCGGATTTTGCCAGTGTCGAGCTTGCTGGCCGGACCGCGCTTGTCCGCAGGCTGTTCGCGGCTGAGCTCGCGCGGACCGTGCGGTCTCTTGCCACCTCTGGCGACGGGCGGGACCTGCCGGAGGCGGCGCTGGAACGCAGTGTGGTGGCGGTTGCCAGCCACTTCCCGGTCTATCGGAGCTATCCCGGTGGCGAGACGATGCCGCTGGAACGCGCGCTGGCGGCGGCGGAGCGTGTGGCGCCACGGGCGGAACGGCCGTGGCTCGATCGGCTGCGTGCGCTGTTGACGGCGCCGGATCGGCGCGCACGCGGGGGCCAGATTCGTTTCCAGCTTCTGACCGCGCCTCTCGCGGCGAAGGCGGTGGAGGACACGGCATTCTACCGGTACGGCCGCTTGCTTTCACGGAACGACGTCGGCGCGTCGCCTGGGCGGTTCGCCATGGCGCCGGCAGACTTCCACCAAGCGATGATCGCACGGCAGCAGCGCTTCCCGCACGCCCTGCTCGCGACCGCG
>DATHNE010000279.1:0-4553 GCA_035486355.1 Acetobacteraceae bacterium | reverse complement strand
CAGGTCGGTGAACTCAGTGGCGGTCATCCAGCGCCGCTTCTCCACCACCATCCAGCGCGCCCAGGGCAGCACGCCGCCGAACCCGCACACGCCGATGGTGAAGAAGCCCGCGAACAGCTCGGCGAGACCCGGTCGGGCGGAGGCCTCACTCATCCGGGCTGGATACCGGGTCAGGGCGCGGTGGACAATTCACCCCATGTGACACCACATACGCGCCATGCGACGCCTGCTGGTCCTGCTGGTTCTGCTGCTCGCGCCGTGCGCCGCCCGCGCCGCTTGCCAGGTCGCGGTGGCCGCACAGGCGCCCGTGCGCATCATCGCCGGCGTGCCCGTGGTCGATCTGACCGTAAACGGCGTGGCCCTGCCGTTCGTGCTGGACACCGGCGCCGAGCGCTCGATGGTCAGCGACGCCGGCATCGCGCGGGCAGGGATCAAGCGCGATCCCTGGGCCAGCAGTTGGGTCCGCGGCATCAGCGGCTATGAACGGCACCCCAACGCCGACCCCGCTTCGCTCAGCCTGGGCGGCGTCGCACTGCACCGTCACACGCTGGCGCGGGACAGCACGCTGGCCGTCGGTCCGTTGCCGCAGGGCGGCATGACGGACCGCGGGCTGGTCGGGCTGCTGGGCACCGACTTTCTGGGCGGGTTCGATCTCGACCTTGACCTGCCACATCTGCGCCTGACGCTCTACCGTGTCAGCGGCTGCGATGGTCGGTTCATCCCGTGGTCGGGCGGCTATCAGGCAATCGTGGCCAGCCAGCCGATCCATGATGTGCTGACGCTGCCGATCGCGCTCGACGACATTCCATTGCGGGCGGAGATCGATTCCGGCTCCTCGGTCACATTGCTGACCGCGACCGGCATTTCCCGTGCCGGGCTGACACCACCGACCTTGGCGCAGGATACCGCCGGCACGGTGAACGGCGTCGGCCGCTTTGCCGTGCCGATGCGCCGCCACACCTTCGCGTCCCTGCGCATCGGCGACGATACGATCCCCTCGCCGATGCTGTGGGCCGCCGACGTGCATGTGCTGCCGATCGTCGACATGCTGCTGGGCGGCGCCTGGCTGCGCCAGCACCATGTGTGGCTGTCGTTTGCGACGAACCAGATCTTCGTCAGTGCAGCGCCGTGACGGCCTCCGCCTGCGCCATATAGCGGCGCGCATCCTCGGGCAACAGCAGTCGTTCGCACACGAGCTGATCAGCAGCTTCGCGCACCAACGCAACGTAGTGAGTGCGGGTCCCGTAACGCTCCGCCAGGCTGCGCCGCGGGTCGCCTGGCGCGCGTGTGACAGCGGTGGCCGCGAAGAGCGGCGAGCTGCCGTCACGGTCGCATTCCTCACCGACGGGGAAGGGGGCGGCGTAGCTGTTCCATCCGGTAAACGTTCCCAGCGGCACGGCGATATCGGGTAATTTCAGGCCAGCCCGATCATTGCCATCGGAATCAACGGCCGGTACCAGGGCGACATACGGTGACGTCGCGCGCGCGGGATGTACCCAATCCCCAGGCGGATCGATCGCATCGGGTGGACCGGGCGGCACCAGACCATGCAGTGCCGGCGCGGCAAGATGCGCGAAGCTCACCAGCGTGCCATCGGCCAGGCGCGGAACGCGGCTGGGCGGTGGCGCTGTGCCCTGCGTGACCCAGAGATCCAGCGCCACCAGCAGTGCGCGCAGCGCTGGGTACGGATCGTGTGGGTTGCGTGGATTGGCACAGGCCCCGCGCGCATCGGTGGCACCAAATCGGCCGGTGTGCTGCGACCCGGCAATCAGATACAGCCGCGTGGTCGCCGGCACCGTCACATCGTGTTCGCCACGCGGATCGGTGGTGAGCAGGCTGGCGCCCTTCTGCCAGTACTCCGCATCCGTGTTCGGTTCGATCAACAACGGGTCGACCGGATCACCGCGCAGCAGACTGGCGGAACGGCCGCTGACCGGATCACGTGTGCCGGCACTGGAGAACGGAAATGCATTCTCCGGCATCGTGTGGTCTTCGTGCTGTGTCCGAGTACGGAACGGCTGGGCAAACAAATCGTTCAGGAACATCGTGCCGATGCCGCTGATATGCGCCAACACGCCATCAAACACCTTGTGGTCGGCCGCGTCGCGATTGAAGCCCTGCGTGATGAAATCGCGCAGGAACCGTCCGCTCTGCGAGATGCCAAAGCCGAACGCGGCCTGGATCCCGCCTCCGGTGGGATTGGGCACGCCGACATCGTCGTCGCGGTTGAACCGCAAATATGCCGCAACATCGCGTTCGATCGCGAAATCGATACCGCTGAACCACGGCGAATGCGCCAGGTAGGTGAGTTCGTAGATCGCCCCCGGTGCCGGCGTCGTACCGTATGGCAGCAACTCGACAGTGCGGGCGTCGATGAAATGCCATTTGTCAGCCGGAATGATAGTCTCCAGATCAGCCTCACGCGCGCGCACGGTCAGGCGCGCCACCTGATCGATGCCCGCCGCGACGTAGCTCAGCTTGAACGTCTTCATCGCCGGACCGCGCGTCTCGGAGACGAATTCGTCGCGGATCTCATGCACCACATTTGGCAGCGCCGGGATATGCGCGATCATGCCATGATTGCGCGTGGGGGAATTCGGATCCCACCCGGCCCAGCCCAGCGTGTAGCCCTGACGGAACAGGAAGCCATCGCCCGCATCGGCGGCGGTACGTGGATCGTTGGTGTCCTGCCCAGGTGCCAGCGTGTTCAGCCGGTTCACCATCAGCTTGTTGCCGCGGTTCAACACCTCGAACAGCAGATGGTGGTTGCCTTTGGCCGGATCGACCGGGCGCAGAATGAACAGGTCGGCGGTATATTCCACCTGGCCGACGGCGTTGCGCGGCACCTTCGCCAGCCCGACAATACCGGCATTGCTCGGATCGGCCGGATCCAGCTCTCC
Source organism: Acetobacteraceae bacterium (assembly GCA_035486355.1). GTDB lineage: Bacteria > Pseudomonadota > Alphaproteobacteria > Acetobacterales > Acetobacteraceae > Palsa-883. The sequence continues at coordinate 1,653 of DATHNE010000279.1, read as the reverse complement.
CTTCACGGTACCGATCACCCGCTCATACGCGCCAGTGCCGTCGAACAGCACGCCTGGAGCAAAGGGTTCAACGCGATCGATCCGTACCAGCGTGACGCGCGCCCAAGCCGGGGCCACAATCACCGGAGCCACAGTCACAAGAGATGCCAACGCCGCGAGCCGGACGGCGCGCATGTTCATGGAATCCCCCCCGATCTGAATGCGGGATGCTATCAGATATAACGTATCCCCACATAGCTGGGCGGCACAGCCCGGGGTTGCCTCCGGGACGCCCCTGACTATTGTGCGCCCGCCACCGCACGCGGTGCCCCGCACCAAGAAGGATCGTCCATGCGCCTTGCTTCGCGCCGCGCCGTTCTGGCCGGCACCGCCGCCCTGCCCCTGTTTGCCGTCCACACCCGCCTCGCGAACGCCGCCGAGTTCAGCTTCAAACTCGCCAACAACTCGCCGGTGACGCATCCGCAATCGGTGCGCCAGCAGGAAGCCGCCACGCGCATCAAGGCAGCCACCGGCGGTCGCGTCGACATCCAGTTGTTCCCGAACAATCAGCTCGGCTCCGACACCGACATGCTGTCGCAGCTTCGTTCCGGCGCGATCGACTTCTTCACCCTGTCGGGGCTGATCCTGTCCACGCTGGTGCCGGCGGCCTCGATCAACGGCATCGGTTTCGCGTTCAAGGACTACGCCACGGTGTGGTCTGCCATGGACGGTAAGTTGGGCGCCTATGTGCGTGGCGAGATCGCCAAGCGCGGCCTCATGCCAATGGACAAGATGTGGGACAACGGCTTCCGCCAGATCACCAGCTCCACCCGTCCGATCAAGACGCCCGTCGACCTGAAAGGCTTCAAGATCCGTGTGCCGATCTCGCCACTGTGGACCTCGATGTTCCAGGCGTTCGGTGCATCACCGATCTCAATCAACTTCTCCGAAGTCTATTCCGCGCTGCAAACCAAGATCGCCGAGGGGCAGGAAAACCCGCTGTCGTTGATTCAGATCGCCAAGCTGTACGAGGTGCAGAAATACTGCTCCATGACCAGCCATATGTGGGACGGATTCTGGATGCTGGCCAACCGCAATTCGTTCAACGGTATGCCCACGGACCTGCAGGACATCGTCGCGAAGAACCTCAACCAGTCGGCGCTGGAGGAACGGGCGGACATCGCCAAGCTCAACGACAGCGTCGCCGCTGACCTGAAAGCCAAAGGCCTCACCTTCATCGAAGTCGACAAGCCGGAGTTCCGCGCCGCGCTGAAGCAGGCGGGGTTCTACGCCGATTGGAAGAAGAAATACGGCGACGAAGCCTGGGCGATCCTGGAGGGCGCGGTCGGCTCTCTGTCGTGATGCGCGCTGCCCGCGGCTTGGAGCGGGCACTGCAACATCTCTGCGCGGCACTGGCGGCGATCCTGGTCGCAGTGGAGATCGTCGTGCTGTTCGCCGGCGTGCTGGCGCGCTATGTGTTCCACGCGCCGCTGATCTGGTCGGACGAGCTGGCGTCGATCCTGTTCCTGTGGCTGGCAATGCTGGGCAGCGTGATCGCGCTGCAACGATCGGAGCATATGCGTCTCACCGCGGTGATGGCACGCCAATGCCCCGCCGTGCAGGCGCGCATACAGGCGCTGACCGCCGCCGCAGTTGCCGTGTTCCTGCTGATGA